>CAMELE010000118.1 GCA_945923475.1 uncultured Mollicutes bacterium | reverse complement strand
CTACTATTTTATAGTTTCACTGATTAAAAGTAAATACTTTTTTACAATTCTTTTTTAAACTTTTCAATGTCACGATCAAGTGTTTTAGTTAATTTCATATACTTCTACCGTAACTAAAAATAGTAATTGTAATATTTTGAAAAATGTGGTATTATTTTCTTGTATCAGTTACCCTGTTAAATATTGGTACATATTCTCTCAATAACTTTTATAATTAGTTCTAAACAATCCTTTTTTTCCAAAAGATCGGTGTATAGCCGGTCTTTTTTTTGTTATTCAGGACTTTAAACTAACACGGGATACTGGAAATAGTTCACCACCTTTCAAAGATAATACTACCATAAATTATATATTAATACTCAAATTGTAGAGTATCATCATACATCCAGTTTAAAACAGAACTGAATGGGGCATTAGGATTAGGGTTAATTAATTCCACATCGCTTACATCAACATTATCATTCATACCGATTTCAGCTTTATATTCATTTATCCAGTCGTGGTAATAGTCCGCTGGTACTGATTTAGGGTTCATTAAATTTTCTTCATACTGTTTTACCATTTTGTCAATTTCTGTTGTCGGGAAGCCTGTAAATTCTAATTCGCGTCTGAAATCATTTAGTTGTTGTTCAATATAGTTTTTTCGTTTTTCTTCTTTACGTTTTTGTTTTTTTGCTTTAGATTTTTGATTTTTGATTAAGTTTTTACAAATTCCGTATAAATAACCACCGATATTAGAGATTGTTTTCTCATTTTTGGCAAGTTCAAAAATAGAAGTTGCTTCTTTTACAATTTCCGCTGGATACATTTTATTTAAAACCTGAATAGCAGTATTAATAATTTCTTGCTCAGTTTTAATGACATCATTAGATACTACTAAATTATTTTTATTTTTTATTTCTTTATATTCTTTATTATATATAGGCTCATTTGTAGGCTCACCCGTTGAGTTATCCACAGGTTTATCCACAGAATTTTCAACTTTGTTTTCCGGTCTGATGGCGAATAATTTACGATCCCAAAACGATGATTTAACTTTTAAGATCAATCCTAATTCTTCTAACTTTTTAATCCAGCGTTTAATTGTAGCTAGGCTCACACCTAACATACGCGCAAAGTCATTGTTAGTCTTATCACAATATCCATATTTCTTTTCGAAGTATGAAATCTTGTACCATAATACTTTCTCTTTTTTTACTTGTTTATTTAATTCGTAATCTAATTGTAATTTTTCCATAATAAAAAGAACCTCCATCCAGTTAATCTCTAACGTGAAAAAGGCTCTTTACAAAATTCGACAAAAATTTACATAATTTAGTAAGAATAAAAGTATTGCTTTTTGCTTATTATAATATTATAATAAATACATAAATAAAAAGCAAATGACTTTTCCTCGTCAGAAGATTCATTTTAATTTTTATTTTAATTTTTATTTTAATATTTATTTTAATTCATTTATACAAAAAGCGATTGAACCTATTTGAGTTTGATTGCTGAGTAACAATCCCTATTTAAGACTTCGAACAAACTAACAATCTCGCCGTCTGCCAAAACTTTGAGTGTGAATTTGTAAGGAGTCTTTTTCACGTTGTAATTTTATAGTATCAGATAATTTTACAATATTCAATGTTTTTTATCCACAATTGTAAATTTATTCATTAATCTGTCGATTTATATAGCTATCTCGTTATGAGGTAGCTTTTTTTATTGTTAGATCAAACTGAAATTTTATACATTTGAATAGAAAAAAAAAGGACTATAATTTATAGTCCTTTTAATTTTTGATCTGTATATTTTTGTATCAGCTTGGGAAGATTTTGGAAGATTAAATATTCTGCTAACAGATCAACAATATTATTCGTTTTAAGTATATCTAATATGCAATATCTTGTCAATATCGGTTTATAAAATTTCACTACCGATAATAAAATCATAATCGTCATCATGTTCACATTCGAGTACAGATAAATCGCTCATTTCTAAGTCGTAAATGATTTTATAGCAATCACTCTTATTCATTAAATTAGGTCTAATATCCCAACCTCGATCGTAGTTCATAACCCAATCTTGATCCTCAACGACGAATAGTTTACTGACTTTACCCTCCCATTTACCATCTTCATTTCGGTGCATGGGAATACCATACTTAGACGGTTCCTCAAATACTTTAGCTTCAAATTCATAATTTTTATAGGTTCCTTTATACCAGTTACCACCTACATATTTAATATTTACATCATCCATACATATCACCCTTAATATTAGTCTTAATACATCATATGTACGAATAGGGGAAATAGTACCTAAAAATAAAAAAAAGGTTCAAGTGTTACCAGCACTCAAACCCTTTTCCGACAAGTATGAAGATATGATTTAAAAAGTACGACACCTATTATAGCACAATAGGAATTATTTGTCATTATTATTTTCTACGTTCAAAATCTCTACCGATATAGAACATATTGGCTGAAAGTAGCAACAATATAACTATGTTAATCCAGTCTAATCCGTCTATTCGTAATGAAATTATAAAAGCAACGTTTGCTAATATCAACGCATAATCGCTGATGATACTCAGTCGTTTTAACCAATTCAT
>CAMELE010000117.1 GCA_945923475.1 uncultured Mollicutes bacterium | reverse complement strand
AGGGTGGCCTACTTTTTAATGAAATTTATGGTCTACTAATAGTGTCTCCTATACAAATGTATTTTATACTTAACTTGTGTGCCAAATTTTCATTAAAAAGTCAGCCATCAATATATGGTAAATATGGAAAACGGATTTTATGATTCTTTTAGCCATTTTTTTGTTTCTTTCATCCGATAAGATTCTCCATTCATATCTACCATATATGATTTATATGTAATTCTGTCAGTCATTGCTGCCGCCATGACTGGATCGGTAAAGACTTCCCCCCATCTATCAAAAGATAGATTAGTTGTTATTATTGTAGATTTCCTTCCCGTCCTAATTGATAAATTAGTGAATAGTAATTCACCTCCTTCTTTATCTGATGATATATATCCAAATTCATCAAGAATAACTAAATCATACTTTTCTAGTTTTGATTGAAATGATCTTAAACTTTTTGTTGAACGTAATTCTTTTAGTTGCGTTATAAATAATGGTACTGTTGCAAAGAAAACCTTATACCCGCTTAAACAAGCCTTTATACCTAATCCAATGGCTATATGAGTTTTTCCTGTTCCACAGTTACCAGATAAAATAACATTCTGACCATTTTCTATAAAATCTAAAGTACTCAATATAGGAAGTTTATTTTGAGCATCAGCAGGCAACTCATTTACGTCCAACTCTTCAAGATATCTTTTGTAAGGAAAGTTTGCTGTTCTTATCCTGTTCTTTCGTAGCTGTTCCTGTTTATAGTCATATTCTTTTTGTAGAAGCTTATAAATCAGCTCTTCATAACTTGAATCTACTTCAGTTGCATTTCTAATTTCTGATTCCACTGTATCTTTAAATGTAGCTAATTTAAGGTTACTTGAGTATTCTAAAATACCTTTAAGAAATATCTTTTTATTATGATCTTTCATTAGCTCATACCGTCCTTTCTTTCAGAAAGCAATTCGGCATAATTATTCAAGAGATTTATTGAGTTATTTACTATACTAGAGTCATTTTCAAAATATTGCTTATAATAATCTTCTTCATCATTACGCTGACATATGAATTTTATTTTATCCAAAGTTACTGAAGTAGGAGTAATTTTTCTAATTACTTCAATACTTCTTTCTACAGATTCTATTCCAACTTCTCCAATTAGGTTTAATAATTCAATAAAATCTTTTTCTTTTCCAATAAAAAATGAATTATATATATTTTGAATATTGCCATCTATTTGCTTAAAAGCACAACTATTTATTAATGCATTAGGTTTACGATACAATGTATTAAGATAATGCTCAAGCTTAATAATCCACTGGAATGCGCCAGGATTCTTTTTATGATGAGCCACTTTTTCTTCTTCAAAATACACAATTATATCATTGGAATATATCTTACATTTCAATATTTTATTTACAAACCTATCGGGAACGGAGTAGTGGCAAGTATCAACAACTACTGTTGAATATTTATCTACTCTAAGAAGTTCTAACCTTGCTGATTCATATTTACCAAAGGTAGGCAAAAGCTTAACTTTTTCATCTTGAAATAACTCCTTTGGTGATTTTTCTTTATCATATGAGTGTCTTTCATTAAGAAATTGGCAGGTTTCTAAAAGATATTGATTAGCCTCATCAAGTGAGTTAAATCTATCCTTTTTACTAAAAGCCTTTCGTCTAATCACCTCCACACTTCTTTCCACATGACCCTTTTCATTGCCTGATCTAACATTACAGAATCTAAAATTAAATCTATAATAGAGAGAAAGCTTTAATAATGCTTCAGTAGGCTCTTTTTCATTTCTACCAACAAACTTTTTTATAACCAATCGCATATTATCGTATACAACTTCTGCAAATGATCCATTTACATATTCGAAGAAATCGCTATGAGATTCTAAAAAGCATTGTGTATTTTGTTTAGGGAATAGCTTCGCCCAGCGAAAATTGCTGTATGCCGCAGTGAATACTGCCATCTGATATTCTCTTAATACACCTCCTTCGGTATATATTTTTACACTTCCCCAATCAAACTCAACAACATCTCCAGGTACATATTGCTGCTTAATATATGCTTCCTGAGCTTTTTGTTCAATCTTATTGATAGTTCTTGAAACCGTAGTATAACTTACATTAAATCCTTCTGAAACCAATACTTCATAAATATCTTTTTTCTTTTTTTGTTGCTTTGATAATCCTGTTAACCTTTTAGTTTTATTTTCATCTAGATAGAATTGGATCCGCTTTATCAATGCATCTGTAACTACCGTTTTAACTCTTGGAGATGACTTATATTCAGGCTTATTTGTAAGCTGTTGAATAAGTTCTTGGCGTTTAATATCATCATTACATTCTACACCTAACTCCATTAAATTAGTTTCATATTCATTTATATATTTATCAACCGTTTTCCTGGCAAAGCCAGTTTCACGAGCAATCGCTCTTTTTGATTTTTTGTCTCTAATGTACATTAAAATAATATCTTGTTTATTCATTAATTTAATCACCCTCTGCAACTCCTCTAATACATAATATTATTTCCAATTTATTATGTGTTTTAGAGGTATTTTTTATAAAGGGTGGCCTACTTTTTAATGAAATTTATGGTCTACTAATAGTGTCTCCTATACA
>CAMELE010000116.1 GCA_945923475.1 uncultured Mollicutes bacterium | reverse complement strand
TTTAGAATATAGTTACGATGCATGGGGTAAGTTATTAAGTACTACTTCATCAAATCCTACTATTTCAAATATTAACCCATTCATCTATAAATCTTACTATTATGATAAGGAGACTGGTCTATATTGGCTTTCTTCTCGTTATTATAATCCTGATTGAGGTAGGTTTATTAGTCCAGATGATGTAGGTTACCTTGACCCAAGTTCTATTAACGGATTAAACTTATATGCTTACTGTGGAAATGATCCGGTGATGAAAAATTAAAGATCCTATTAAAAATGTTAAATTTACTTAATTTGCTTGCTATATGAATTAAATATAGTAAGTTTATTGAAATAATACCTTATATTTAATAAAGTATAAGTGAAAATACACAACCTTGATTTAATATAAACAGCGATACTACTCTCTTTAGGTAAAACTATAGGGAGTTTTTTGTTTATATTTCATACAATGTAAAAAGGAGGCATTAATCATATGTTTAAAAGCAAAACTATTAAATTATTTTTAATGTTGGGTGTAATTCTCTTTAGCCTCGTTGGAGTTGTTGGGTGTTCAAACGTCGAAAGCGAAAAAATTAATGTAAAAATTTTATATAGAGACGATATATATAATATAGAAATTAATAAAGGCTCTAAATTTTATCTTTCTGAAATGAGCTTTGTTTTAAACAAGGAAGATGCGATTGTATTATATGGTGATAACTTTGAAAAGAAATATAACAATGAGAGTTTAAGTCGAGATGTTGTATTTATGATATGTGATTATAATGGAACTGAGAATTTAGGTAAAACGTACACACTGGAAGATGCGTATGATAAAAATTATATTGGCGATAATGATATAAATAAGATTTATAACAATTATACAAATTCTAATAATAATATAATGCTAGAGAAAGAAATAGAATTAAAAATTTTAAATGATAGGTTAGTGGAATTAAAAGAAAGAAACAATGACGCAGTTTTAGAGGATATTTCTATTTATGGATATTATGGCAATTATAACAATTCATATGTAATTAGGTTAAACGACAAATATAATGATTTTGCAACAGTTGAAAAAGAATTAATAATTAATGATGTTATATTTCAATATAGTGGTCCTTCGTTTTTGGTTTGGATTGATGAAAATGAAAACTGTTATCCAACGGATAATAACAGCTCAAATGCCACATATATTGAAACTTATTTTGAAGATGATGGTGTAGAAGGCCAATTTGAAGTTGTAAAGAATCACATTGACTTAATAACTTTATTAGAAAATGATACTCCTGAAAAATATAATGAAGATTTTTTTGAAGACAAATCTCTTTTAGTTTTTAAAATAGTTGAATCAAGTGGTGGAAATAAAAGCGTAATTGAATCTTATATAATTAATGATAAAACACTTAATGTATATGTTAAAACCAAACAATATGGAGATACTGCTGATATGGGATACTGGTGGTTCATTTTAGAATTAAATAAAGAAGAATCTGAAAATTTTGAAAGCATTAAAATATTTAAAAATGGTAATGAAATTATGAATGGGACAACAAATGAAATAAAATCTTTCTACACTTTACAAGAAGCATATAGAGAATGTTTGCTTAATATTGAAGTTTTGGAAAAAATAGCAGCATATCATAATAATGGACAGCAAGCTAAAGATAAATTAGATATAGAGATTATTAATAAAATTAAAGAAATAGCAGCATATAAATGGCAAAATGATGAATTAACTTCAGTAATTAATGCTAAAGCCGAAGATTTTGTAATTACTAAATATTATGGAACATATAATAATGCCATAGTTTTTATGATTAATAATCCTTATTTTGAATCTCCTGCTGAAGACCTTGGTATTATAGAAACTATTGCAGGGATTGATTTTTATTATTCATCAACTGATAGAATATTTGTTTTGGAAAATATTAATTGTAATTAAGGAGAGCTATTTTGTATGAATAAAATTAAAAGAAAACATAAATAATTAACTTTTTTACTAGTCTTAATAGTATTAACTTTTATCGTAACATCGACTCAGAAAAATAATATTACTGTTTTTACGTCTAATTATAGTGCAAAGTTGCAAATAAGTTTACAAAATTATTACGCGAATGTATTTCTTTTGTGCGTACAATAGCGTATAATATTATCGAGGGAGAAAAACCTCTGAAAGGAGCAACTCACAATGGCAAAATCTGCAAATTTGTATGCTCGTATTGAGCCTGATCTTAAAGAACAAGCGGAGGCCATCCTTTCTGCTCTTGGTATTCCCGCATCCAATGCAATCACAATGTTCTATAGACAAGTCGTACTTCAAAAGGGATTGCCTTTTGAAGTTAGATTGCCTGCAACTAAACCTGTTGACATCAGTTCTGTTACCGATGAGCAGTTGAATGCAGAATTGGAGAAAGGATATGCGGACATCACGGCAGGAAGAACTAGGAGCGCAAAAAGCGTTTTCGATGACATCCGTAAGGACTACGGCGTATGATTTATGACGTTCAAATCTCAAATCAAGCAGAGAGCGACCTGCGAAGCATTTTTGAATATATCGCATTTGAACTACAGTCGGTTCAAAATGCCGTCGGTCAGCTTTCAAGATTCACTAAAATAATTAATAAATAAAAATTGGACTTAGATAAAA
>CAMELE010000115.1 GCA_945923475.1 uncultured Mollicutes bacterium | reverse complement strand
CATTATATCATTTTTAGGTTGGGTTTACCACCCGTTTGCAAATTATGATTTTTTTGAAAAAAATATACTCATTTAATGATGAATGAATAGATTTATTTAGTTTTTAAAATTATATCATTGGTTTTATATAATTAATCCAAATTATTTTTAATAATTTATCTAAAAAAAATTAATACTATCAATTATAATAATATGTATTTTTTAATACTTTAAAATAATATATTTATTGTGTAATTTAAATAAAAAAATATCGAAAAAACTTAATAAAATAATGATTTAAAAAACCTTTATGTCAAGGCTTGTTTTATAAAAAAATATATATATAATATACCTTGTCAGGAGGGATTTACATGTTCAACGATATATTTTATTTTGTTAATCAAAATGAAAGAAAAAGACTAAAAGATGAATTAGTCGACCAAGCAGGAAAGAGTATTATTATTTGTAAAAGGATGAAGAATGAAGAAGACTCATTCAAAGAAATAATTGAGATTTCTTCAAACAACAGTCAATTTATTAAGAGTCTTGATAAAGAAACTGGACAATTTGATAAATTAGTTCTTGATCGTCCTTATGAGGTTTTTGTAGATAGATTATAATATTCTTTTTATTAATGTGGTAACAAAATTTGTTACCTTTTTTCTTTAGATAAAATAAAAAAACGTACTAAGTACGTTGAATTTAAATTGGTGGACCGTTAGAGACTCGAACTCTAGACCCACTGATTAAGAGTCAGTTGCTCTACCAACTGAGCTAACGGTCCAATACAAATATAAAAATAAAATGGTGGACCGTTAGAGACTCGAACTCTAGACCCACTGATTAAGAGTCAGTTGCTCTACCAACTGAGCTAACGGTCCATTTGCTTTGTCAAGCATTAGTAATTATACAATAAACTAATCTTCATTTCAAGTATTATTTTTAAAAAAAAATAAATTTTGTTAAATGCTAAAGTAAATTCCGCTGTTAAAGGCTGGAACTTTCACAAATTTTGTTATTAATGTTACAAATATCTAAAAAAGATTAACGTAATTTATCCTACTATGATATAATTATATCAAAATAGGAGACTCTTTATGGATAATAAAAATATATCAAAATTTGAAATTACATGTAAAAAAAACAGCTATAATGGTAACGGGATTATAAAATATAATAATAAAGAATATGAAATACCTGGAATTGTTAAAGGAGATGTTGGATTATTTTCATCTGATAAAACTAATCTGAAGTGTCCTATAAAATTAGAAAGAATAGTATCCTATTCAACAGATAGAATCAATTCCTTATGTCCATATTTTAAGGAATGTGGTGGGTGTCAATTTCAGCATATTTCATATGAAGCAGAGCTTGAAGTAAAGCGTGAGTACCTAGAGGATTTATTTAAAAGCTTTTCTGATATAAAAATTCCAAAAATTAATAGTATACCTAATCCATATTATTATCGTAATAAATGTCAAATGACATATAAAATGAGTAAAAGTAAAAATGTTGTATGTGGTTTTTATGAGGAAGGAACTCATAAAATTATACCTGTAGTTGATTGTAAAATTCAAGCCCAAAAGGCAACTGAGATTATTAATGAATTTAATAAAATTTTAACAAAAAATCATATAGAACCATATGATGAAAAGACAAGAAAGGGTGTAATAAAGCATGTTCTTGTAAGATATGGATTTAATACTAAGGAAATATTACTTGTAATTGTAACAAGCTGTGAACAATTCCCTGGTGGAAGAAATGTTGTAAATGATTTGGTTAAAAAAAATCTTGGAATTACTACAATTGTCCAAAATATTAATCCTCGTCAAACTTCGATTGTTCTTGGAACTAAAGAAAGAGTATTATATGGACCGGGGTTCATATATGAAACAATTGGTAAGCTTAAGTTTAAGATATCTTCAAGAAGCTTTTATCAGGTTAATACTGTTGGTATGAATATGCTTTATAAAAAGGCTCTTGAGGTTGCTAATATAAAGAATACTGATATTGTACTTGATACCTATTGTGGTGTAGGAACCATTGGATTAATTGCAGCAAGTAAAGCTAAACAGGTTTATGGAGTTGAGCTTAATAGGGATGCATATAATGATGCGATTATTAATGCTAAACTAAATGGAGTTAAAAACATTAAATTCTTTAACGATGATTCTACTAAATTTTTAAAAACACTAGATAAGAATACTCATATTGATGTATTGATAATGGATCCTCCACGTGATGGAACGACTAAGGAATTTATTGACGCTATAGGTGAGCTTAAGATTAAAAAGATAGTATATGTTTCATGTGAACCAAAAACTTTGGTAAGAGATTTGTATCAAATGTCTAGACTGGGATACAATGTAAAATCTATTGAGGGATTTGATATGTTCGCTCGTACAAGCAATATTGAGTGTGTGGCAACACTGTCATTACGAAAGTAAGCATTTTTTAGTTAAAATAAGGCGACTATAATTAATTATATGTAATATAAAAATGAATAATTCATTTTGAATGTCTTATTACAAAATTTCGACTAAAATTACATTGCATTGTAAAAATGGTTGATTTTTTTCAGAGCTATACATATAATATTTATGGATGGTGATTGGTGTATGTATATAAAAAGAAATATTGAAAATAAAATAATTGAAGCATCTAATCAATTTGCATCTATAACTATTTATGGTCCTAGACAAGTTGGTAAATCAACATTGA
>CAMELE010000114.1 GCA_945923475.1 uncultured Mollicutes bacterium | reverse complement strand
AAGTAGTAAATAATAGTTCAATAATGTTATTAACAATAATTATTATTAAAGTGAATGATAAGGATATAATTTAAATGAGGATATTATTAAAAAATAGATAATTACTGATATATTATATTGAGAAATATTGTTTCAAGCAGTATTATAACATAGTAAAATGGAAAATATTGATTCTGATTTAAATACCCCTCTTATAGACACAAATGCTAATAATATCCTACGTAGAAGCACATTTATCCCTACTCCAGAGAATGATCATTCAGAAGATGAGCAGTCATTAAAAGAGATGGGATTCGATGAAGGAATGGTAAAAAAAGTGTATCTCTTCCTTAAGCCTAATAATATAAATGAAGCTATTGATTTGATGAGTGAAATTAATGGAATATATCAACATGATTTCTATGAAAATCCTTCACCAATCAATCACGAATGCTTTATTTGTAAAAGTGAGAAACAATATCATAGAGACTAAGCTGAAAATGAAGAGAATAAAAGACAGATACGTTTTTCAATAATAAAAATATTTAATACTATCAATGGAATAAAGCATAAAATAAGATAATACTAATTCAACTATTTATTAATAAGAAAACATAGAATAGAGAAAGTTGTGTTATGCCTTTCACATTAGAATATTCAAAGCTTTTAGTGAATATTATAAATATAATTATTATATATAACACTGAAAGAACAAACTAGTAATGATTTGACTTATGTAACATTGTCAATAAGCAATACGGATAAAAATGCTCAAACAATAAAAATGTCAAAAATGGAAATTGTTTTACAGTAAATAAAGATAAAATGATGTTGACATTTGAATTCATTTGAATTTGAATCTGAAAACAATTGTTTACAGTTAAAAAGTTATATTAAAGTAATTAATTTGTAAAAAAAGTAAAAACAATTATAAATCTTGTTCACTTGAAGAATTAAGTGAATTCATTTCAGATTCTCCATCTATGCATGATATAAATTTTTCGCTTAGCTCTTCATATTCATCTTCTTCATACTCATCTCCATTGTCTTCTTTTTCATCTTCTTTGCTTACCTCTACTTTTCCTGCAGAGTTGCTCCTAGAACGTTTCTTATTCAAAAACTTGTAAAGAACTGTTTTAGCAAGAGTATGCAACTGTTTAAAATTATTGCCAGTGTATAATTTTTCATTAAACAGTTCTGTAACATTATTTACTTTAGGATGTTTCATATTAACTATAAGCTTCTGATTTCCAATAAAGCTCTCTAATATCCTTCCTGCTTCTTTTTTTGAGTATTCTATACATTTTCCTTTTCTTGAAAATTTTAATGGTGTTTTTTTACCTGCTTCTCCAGCAGACCTAATTTTTCCATGTGAAAACAATTCATGGAAGATTTCAAATAAGATAGGTAGAGCATACTGACAGGAATCATCATCATTATCGATAAAGGCTTTATCAAGTTCTTTTTTTGTTTTACCTCTAAATAAATATAATTCATTGATATATGCAATTGCAGTCTTGTTATTATAAGAAGCGTTTTTACTATTATCGATATACATGCGATATATTTTCTTAGGAAGTAATTGATAAAGATGTTCTTTTAAAATATCTAATGGAATAATAGTGTTTTCAAATTCTTTTCTATTCTTTTTACCATTACTAGAATTTATATCTAAAGAAATATTGAAGTTCAATTGAGTTAAGCATAAAGTAAGAGCAGAATCTTCTTTTAGACCATCTATAATTTTTTTCACTAATAACAATGCTTTTTCATAAAAATTCTTTGGATTAATTATAGGATAATTAAATAACACTTTTAAAGGTTCATACTTTGTTATCTGCTGAAAAGAGCCTTTCAGAAAATAGTAGTATGCATATAAATCATCAATTAAATCAATATTATCAATTCCATTCCCTGGAATTGTCTGATCTAATTTCTGAAACATCATTTGAATTACTGTTAAGCAGTTTGCTACTTGTAGAGGGGAATTAAATGTTTGACTATTGTGACTGATTTTTGATAAAATATAATAAAATATCTCATATTTTATTATCCTAACATCAATATCCGTAATATTTAACAACCTGACTGGAATCAATCTGTATCTTTGAAACATTACATTTTGTTTTATTAATTTTGTTTTATCATGATAATATTTCTTAATTTCAATGATTATATTATGGTCTAAAGTATTGTTAGTTATTTTCATTTTATCTCTAAATTCATTTTGATCGGTGAATATAACTTCTAAACTAGCTAATAGGGATTCTTTTTCTTTATCAGGGAAAACATTATCGATCTTATCTTCCTTTACTAAATGTATCGTTAATATTTCTTTTTTATCCACTAAATAGTTGGTCAAACTAAATTTGAAATGTGAGTTCTTGCTAAGATATGTTTTGTCAATAAAATAAGAAACGCCAGGTTCTATTAAATCAATAAGGCTTTCAGATAAACCACATATTTCAAAAAAGCTGATATTAAATAACAAATAGTTATGTGATAAAATGAATTGTTTATCATCTTTTTTTATAATTAGGGTTTTATGATTGTCTTTATATTCATTTAACGACTTTTTTGAGGCAAATGAAATTAAAGAATAAAAAGAAATTTGGAAATGGCAAGACATAGAATTAATAAAACAATATATTTTATTCTTCTTACCCTTATATATTACTACATTGAAAGATATTTTTGGTGTTGTTCCATTACAATTGATTAGGATAAATTTATTTTCCCATTCCAAATTAGAATCATCTAGTGAAATGTTTAAGATTGGATTGTTAATATTGATATGATATGATTTCGTTTTATTTCGCAGGATAAGAGTATTATAAATGAGATTGTTGAATTCAAAATCGAGTATTTCTATTTGAACTAATGTTTCATTTTCCATTTTTTATTATTAACTATTCTTTAAATAAGGTTAATTAAGAAATTATAATTATAATTCTAATTTCAAATAGAAAAGTAAAAGTAAAGGAACA
>CAMELE010000113.1 GCA_945923475.1 uncultured Mollicutes bacterium | reverse complement strand
TACAATTTTTCAAATAAAAACAACTATTGGGAAAACATATCTTTTCCTAATAGTTGTTTTTGCTATATTTTCTCTGTTTTTTGACCTAATAATTCAATGCTTTCTATCATATCAGCTAAGCGTCGAGCATCTATTAATTTTATTTGTTTATCACTTGCATACTTTACAGCATTCTTATTGAAATAGCTTGTCGTTACAAATAGACCATAGTCTGCTTTTCCGTCTATTAATGCACTGTGAAACTTTTGAATTAATGGCCTTCCAATGTGATT
The DNA here is from genome assembly GCA_945923475.1 of uncultured Mollicutes bacterium. Taxonomy (GTDB): domain Bacteria; phylum Bacillota_I; class Bacilli_A; order Acholeplasmatales; family Anaeroplasmataceae; genus CAG-307. The sequence goes on along the minus strand of CAMELE010000113.1, from coordinate 2,718 downwards.
ATTCTCATCATGACGTTTACACTCAACAAATACACGTTTTCCGGATTCGTCTATTGCAATAATATCCTTACCTCCATCATTGGAACGTGATGTGCATTGGGCAGATTTAAATCCGCTTAATAGCAATAAATCTCGTACATATTCTTCAAACTGGTACGGATCCATACGTCTTAATGTTTCTATCTTCTGTCGTTTAACTTTTCTAATCCTTGCTTTTTGGATATCGTACTCACGTTTTATAGGTATTATCTTTGGAACTGGTTTATGATATGTCTGATTTGGCTCTGTTGATGTTCCAATAACGAATGAGATGATTAATCCTATCAGCATAATAACTAAAAAGAAAGCAGCCATAGGCTCTCTAATTAGTTCATTTATATAATTTGCTATAAGGAAGGCAAACATCCCTATTCCTATTAGCAATCCTTTACGTTCGTTCTTAGTCATAAAAAAATCACTCCTATCATCATTATGGAGTGATTTTTTGTAAATTATTCTATACTACATACGGTTGATAATTTCTAGTAAATCAAATTTAAACTTACTAAAGTTGCTCATATCCGTCTTGATCCAAAAAACTTTATCCATTTGTGGTTTCTTATCGCAAACCGAAATGAAGATGAAATTTGACGTCAATGCCTGGCTCACAGTTTCGTCAGTTCTATAATTTTTTATGAGATTCATATATTTCTCGGAATTGCTGAATGTTTTTGTCCTATCCACCTCAACAAAGGCTACGACTTCAATGCCATTAAAGTCCATAACGATTCTTAAATCCGGTCTTAGATGATATCTTTCTTGAACTCCTTTATACTCTAATTGGATATCTATAACATTGATGTGATTCTCTTTCATTGTTGTTAAAAATTCTGATATTAACAATTTATGGTCCACCTTCTTTGGTGGTTTTTTGGCTTGATAATAAATGTACTCCTGTCCGCTAAAGTCACGCATACGCTTAATATAATGTCCTTTAACAAGAGTTGCTAATCTCCTTCTAGCAATAACCATAACCGATTCCATAGTCTTTGATTTCGATGTTTTGTAAAAGTATCTGCCGATTTGATTAGCGGTCATTAATAGTTTAGTATCTTCTATGAAATTGACAACTTCTGCATCTCTAGTGGTGATCGCCATATCACCACCACCCCATCTTTTTGTCTTCTTTCTCTAAAACCATGTTAGCCCATTTACCAGCTAAACGTTCTAACATCTTATTCTCAATCTCAATACATTTATCACACATTCCATTAACATTTAAATCTTCTTCTGGAAAATCCTCGCGACATGTCACACACTTTTTAGTTTGTACCAACCATTTGCTATCAAAAGTAAAACCACCCCAATTAATTTTTCCCATTCCTAACCCCTCCTTAAAATTTAAACATCATGCTATCAGAAATACCAATTTCTTTATTTTCTCTTGCAGTAGTCTCTTTTAAAAACTGTTTTTCACTTTTTCTAGTGTATTTTCTTGCTATATTTGTAATTTGTTCATCACTAATATAAGAGCCCTTAAAGAAGATATATCGCCCATTTAAGTTGATAATTCCAGCGCCACGATCGCTTATCTTTTCGAGCCCTGGCGCTTCGATTGCATTAATTGACTCTTGAGCGCTTGATGTTCTCAATCCAACCTTAACACCTACATGCGTGTATGCAACTTTCGGAATGATATCACCATTAGGTCGTTGTGTCGTTAACATGAAATGCATTCCGCACGCTCTAGCTTTGGACATGATTTCACCTAACTTCTCATAGTGCTTTTTGTACTGCAAGAGCGAGAAACACTCCTCTATAACGATGAATTGATATTTCATTAGGTTATCAGGATTCGCTTTGTTGTAGGCTTTGATATCACGAAAATTTCCTAATCGTTCGTATCGTTGTTCTAATTCTTTTGCAAGTTGATCGAAATACTCAATCGTATCTTTAACTTTTCGTGTGTGGAAAATGGTGTGCTCTAAATTCATATACTCATTCAATTCATTTCCTTTAAGATCAAACAGCACTAATTCCAATTCATTCGGTGTATAATTCTCGATTAAATTACACAAAATACAATTAACAAATACCGATTTCCCACTACCAGTAGCACCAACAACAGATAAGTGCGGATTGTCTGATAATTCTCCTATAATATCTCCTTCACGGGAATTACCCAAGAACAGGCAAAGCCCTTTAGTTTTATCCACCTTAACAGGTTTAAAGAGATATTCTTTCCCTAAATCAGTTGTGTAAAGTTTGATGAAGATGTGTTTGTTACGATATTCCACACTAGCATTATTCTTAAAGTATGTTTCGATAGCAGGAATACACTTTTCTAAATCATCTGTCGTCTTACCCAAAGGAATGTTAACGTAATATTCGGTGTAATGCTTGTACTCTTTCTTTCCGGATACACAAGCATATTCATCTTTAAAATTACTTAGTTTTTTCTCTTTAAAAATATCGTTGATCGCTTCGATGTCTTTTCTATCATTTTTAGGTGTTGTCGCTAATAAATACGCATATCCCAAAATGAAACTCGTCGCTATAAATGATAACATCTGAATCCCTCCGTCTGTATATTTTTTAAATATTACACGACTGTTTCATAAGTGTTTTATGCTAAATAACTCTATATTGGCTACAAACGTTGGTACAACGATATTTTGCGTCAGTCGATTTAATAAAGGAGAGGCGGTAGAGCCGATTCCTTTATTAAAATATATGCTC
>CAMELE010000112.1 GCA_945923475.1 uncultured Mollicutes bacterium | reverse complement strand
TGGTCCAAAGGACATTGAAGTGAGAATCTTATGACTTAAGTCATGAGAGGTTCAAGTTATAGATGATAAGAAGAATGTTAAGGGTAATGTTGAATTTAGAAATGTTAAATTTGGATATAACCCTGAAAAAACTATCATTCATGATTTTAGTGCTAGTGTTAAGAGTGGAATGAAGGTTGCCATTGTTGGTCCTACTGGTGCAGGCAAAACTACGCTTGTAAATCTTTTAATGCGTTTCTATGAAACTGATTCTGGTGATATCTTAATTGATGGCGTATCAATTAAGGATATGAAAAGAGAAGAAATAAGAGATATATTTGGAATGGTCTTACAGGACACTTGGTTATTTAATGGTACTATTAGAGAAAACATTGCGTTTGGTAAGAATGTGGATGATGAAAAAATCATTGAAATTGCTAAAGAGGTTGGAATTTGGCATTATATTAAAATTTTACCAGGAATGCTTGATTTTGTAATAGAAAATGAGGATAGTGTATCATCTGGTGAAAGACAATTGCTTACAATTGCAAGAGCAATGGTAAGTGATAATCCATTACTTATTCTAGATGAGGCTACATCTAATGTTGATACTAGAACAGAAGAGGTTATTCAGGATGCAATGGATAAGTTAACATTACATCGTACATCTTTTGTTATAGCTCATAGATTATCTACAATTAAGAATGCTGATTTAATTTTAGTTATGCAAAGTGGTGACATTGTAGAATCTGGTAATCATGAAGAACTATTAAAACTAAATGGTGTATATGCTAATTTATATAATAGTCAATTTGTAAATGAATAGGTATAATTATATCCTTAGGAGAAATCTTAAGGATATTTTTGCATTTAACATTTAAATAATTTTAAGTAAGAAATATTTATTTACAAAGATAAAAATGGCATAATTGAAAAAAATGTAAAAAGCTGTTTGATTTTGTATTTTGAGGGGGGTGAAGATATGTTTGATCTAAACTATTTGTTTAAGGGCGTTAATGAGAATAAAAAAGTTATAAAAAAAGGTAATAAAATCAGAGTTGACGTGGAAAATTATGAATCAAATGGCCAAATTGAGGGGAGAAGTATTAATGATTTTTTGGAGAAATCAAAATACCTATTTACTATTAATCCAAAAATGAAAAGAATAGATTTATATATTCATGGAAGATTTTTCGGAGATGATGCTGTTATTTTATATGTTGAACTTGTTATCAAGTCACTATTTGATTATGGATATAAAGATATATACTTGTATCTCCCGGAGTATGATAATAATTCTATGACTGCTGCATTATTTGATATGTCTATTATTAGTAAATGCTTAAATCGATCGAGATTATTAAAACGAAAAGAGTTTTTGAATTATTACGATAAAATGTTTGTTGATAAAAATACTGATTATAGAAAAAGTGTTGGAGTAATAAACAAAGAACTACTTAGATTAATCATTAAAAATGATGGATATACAAAATCTCCTTCATGTGTTGGGACATTGGTGTATGATTATTTATATTTGCAATATGAAAATGGAAAACTATTATTCTCTGATGAATATATAGATGCAGCTGTAAATATAGTTGTTGAAATAGTAGACAATACATTATGTCATACAAAAAGTGATTGTATTTTTTCAATGAAAGTATGCGATTTGACAGATTCTAGAAATAGAAAATTTATGTTATCAATTAATTTCAGCAATTTTGATGATACAATAATTGGTAGTTATATAGATGAAGGTCTAAAAAACGGAACACTCAAGAATGCCACAAAAGAAAAAGTAGAAGCTGCATATGAGTATCATAAACATTTTTTCAATGAAGAATATGATTATGATAAATTTACAATGGTGTCAGTGTTCCAGAGGGGAGTTACAACACGTGATAATGCGACTAATGACAGTGGGAGAGGACTTACAACTTTTTTGAAATCTCTTTTAGTAGCAACAAAATTTTATTCTTGCTATGTATATAGTGGCAATAATCTAATGAATTTTGAAAGTGATTTAATAGTTCCAGACAAAAATGGATATATTGGTTTTAATAAATCAGGAAAATATATAGATGATATTCCAGATTTGGAAATTTTTTCTAATATGAAATATCATAATAATGGTACATTGTATAATATAATGTTAATATATGATAGAGGTGATAAAATATGAGTCAAATTAAAATAGAAGTAGATAACAATTTAAAAGTAATTGCAGGGAATCCTTACGGAAGAGAAATTTATGAAAAGTGTTTGATAGGAAAGTTTAATTTTGATGAAAAAAATGAATTAATTTTTCCAGATAGTGTAAGAATCGTATGTTCATCATTCTTTCAAGGTTTGTTTTCGGAGATTTTAAAAACACATTCACCAGATGAAATATATAATATAGTTAAAATTATGCCAGAAAGACTAGAAAAAAATTTAAAGCAAGGTTTATACGAGTAATTATGGATATTAGTGATTGGTTAAGTATAGTAGCGATTGTGATTAGTGTAATATGTCTTATAGTGCAATTTAGAAAAGAAAAAAAGTATCACAGTAAGCAAAAAATGTTGGAAGAAATATATGATACAATATATATTAATTTTCCTAAAAAAATGGATGAGTTTTTAAAACAAAAAAGCGTTTCTGAAGAATGTGTTAATAATATAAAAGATTATATTTGCGATGAACTTAAACCTGTTTTTTCTTTCATCAGATTTAGAAATGAAAAAAAGTATAGAGAAATAAAACAGCAATTATCACGAATTGAAGATGTTGTATGTTCATTACTGGATGATGATGATTGCTTTATGGAAAAAAAGAAAATAGAAGAGGAAATTAAGAATTTTTATAAGATGCTTGATAAATATTTCTTGTTTTCGAGGTAGTAAATGTGTGATTATAGAATGTCAATAATTTAACTTAAATTAATATATCCTAAGCTTTTATCAATTAAAATTTGAAATTTACAACAATGAATGTAAGCATATATAGAAATAAATGTTATTATGATTAACAAAATATATAATTGTGAACGGATTATAAAAGAAGTTTTTAGAGTGAGTTATGTTTATAAAAGAATAAATAAATTAAATCATGATAAAATAGTCTAATAGTACTAGAAATAGTACTTTTGGTACTCTAAATGGCACTCCACCAAATTAGGGGGGGTGTGGGGGAAATCATAGTCACCAAATTCAGTGATTGGCTCATACCATAT
>CAMELE010000111.1 GCA_945923475.1 uncultured Mollicutes bacterium | reverse complement strand
ATAGAACCAGTTACTAACGATATATTATTAGTAAATGAAGATGGATTTATACTAGTTAATGAATTAGGGCAAATATTATGTGGTAATAAACAAGAAAATCATATAACAAGTGCACAAATAATGGTTAACGAAGATGGTAAAATACTTACTAACGAAAACGGACAAATATTATGCTTTAATGTAAATATCGTAAATAATACTCAAATAATGGTTAACGAAAATAATCAAATATTAACTAATGAAAACGGCGATATATTATGTTTCCAAGTATCAGATTCTACTAATAATATACAAATTCTAGTTAATGAAAATGATAAAACCTTAATCAATGAAAACGGAGATATATTATGTTTAGACGTCTATAACATGTTGCTTGTTAACGAAGATAATAATGTCTTAGTTAATGAAAATAATCAAATATTGAAATTATAGGAGGAATTCGAAATGGCTGATGAAAGAATACCGTGGTATTCGCAAACTAGTAAAAATACTGTAAGTGATACAGATACTTTAATGGTGTATGATGGTAGTAAAACTTACATGATACCATTCTCAGCAATTAAAAATGCTATACCAACTGGAGGCGGATCAGATTCTGGATCAGGAAGTGGATCAGATCCCGGAACAGGAAATACTAATAATTGGTACGATGCGATTCAAAAAGCTAATGCTAATGATACAGATTTATTTCCTGTATATGATGGTACTGATGCTTACGTAGTACCTATATCAGCAATCAAAGGAGCTGATAATTTAACTCAAAATGAAGTTATATTAGTTGGTGAAGATGGTAATGATTACAGAATCAAAGTTGACGTTTTGGGACAAGCTAAAGTAATAAAAGATTCTGCTTATACAGCTACTTTACCAAACGAAAGCGATAATACTAATAATAAATATCAAGCTTTAATTATAAATCAAATGTGGGGTGGAGGAGATTTATTAACAGGTACTTCTTGCTCTCATTCTTTTATAGAATTATATAATTTAAGTAATGCAGAATTAAATCTAAGAGGTTTGTATATTTGGTATAAGAGCGGTACTTCAGCTTGGGAAAGTCAAGAATTAGTTGGTATAATACCACCATATTCAAGTTATTTAATAGTTGGTGCTGAGCATAATTCTATATTTAAAGACGATTGTCGTTTAAAAATAGAAGAATACGATATGGTGTTTAAAGATACTAATGGAAATCCTAAGAAATTCTCAAATACTGGTATGAGTGTTTATATTTCAATAGGAAACAGTACTCCTGATACTAATCCATTAAGATATACTGTTTCTAATGAAGGTGTTAAAACATTTAAACCAGCATATGTAGATTTAATGGGATGCGGAGGAACTGACATTTCAACCCATACAGTTGCTGCATATGAAACTAATTACAGATTTGGTATGGATAAATCACATGCTTGTAGAAGGATAGATTTCTATAATGGCGGTACAGCAAAAGACCAATCAGGATACTCTAACGGTAAAGGTGACAATGCATCTGACTGTGAAATTATAGACTATTCAACTTGTGATGTTGAGAAATATAGACCTAGATCTACTAAAGATGGTCATTGGGATATGTTCGTAGCACAAGATCCTATTAATCCTAATGCTCCTAATGCATTTATTTTAGGATATGGAGTTGACGATACAACTAGAACATTTACTTGGCAATCTCAATTAATGAAAGATGGTTATGTAAGATATAGAGAAGCTGGTACTTCAAAATGGACTAAAGTAAAAGCTGTTACTAGTGTTATACAACATCCAGATTGTGTTGTTAGTAAACATAGTTGTATAATTAAAAACTTTGTTTACGGAAAAACTTACGAATATCAAGTTGGTAACGAGGGTTATTGGTCTGATGAAGCTACTTTTGATGTTAAAGATAAAACTTCTGAAGATTTAAAGGTTTTATGGATGTCAGATGAACAATCTTGGACTAGCGGAGAAATGCAAGCTTTTAAGAACTCATTCCATGGTATAAAAAATATTTTCCATTCAGAAACTCAATCAGAAGATATTAAATTAAGCGAATTTGATTTCTGTTTAGAAACTGGAGATATTTCTCAAAATGGTAGAAGACGTCCAGAATATTATTGGTGGTTTGATGCCCTTCAAGGTTTAAATAAAGAAAAACCTATAATGGCTACTATGGGTAATAACGATTTATTAGAAAAAAAATATGGACAATGCTTCGCTAATTTCTTTACTAATGAAAATCAATGGGCTAATTCAGTTTATCATTTCAAAGTTGGTGTTACAGAGTTTATATGCTTAAATAGTAACACAGACTATGATTACGTAAATGGTTTTGGTACTTTAGGAAGCTATCAATCTACAGATGAATTCTTATTTGAACAAGCTAAATGGTTAGATAATTATTTAACTACTAGAGAAACAAGTCCTGTTTGGACTATTGTGTATATGCATTTAAGTCCTTTTACTTGTGTTAGAACTAAGAGATGTCAAGTATTTACACCTATATTTGAAAAGCATAAAATTCCATTAGTTCTTTGTGGACATAATCATTTATACACTAGAAGTATTCCTGTATATAGCGGAATGGCTGAAGTAACTACAGCAGGTGATATTCAACCATACAACACTTATTATGATTTCTCTAAGAAAGCTACAACTGCTTATGTAGATGAACAAGCTTTAGGTATAAATCATACATCTGATCCAGCTAATGGTACTTATTATATTCAATGTCCATCTACAGGTTGGAAAAACTCAGGTAAAGAAACTCACATAACTCAATTCCCAACAGAAGCTAAGGCGGGATATGATTATAATGTTAATGGTCATAGCGACGGAAGAGCGTGGTTTAGTGAAGTAGAAAACACAGTTAAAAAACCTGGTTATTTAACTATGGTAATAAATAGCGAAACTATAACATTAAAATTCTATCAAATATCAGGCGCAAAAGAATTAAATGAATATAATGGTAAAACTTATGAATACGCTCCAGATGAAGATAACACTACTTTATCTAGAGAATTATTAGACACTTTAGTAATAAGAAAATCTGATAGAGCTTAATTAAATAGGGGTCTTAGGACCCCTTGAATACGGAAGGAGTTGAGTAAATGGCAATAAAATATCAAGACGAAAATGGAAATTGGGTCTCAGAGGAACAAACAGCTATTGAAACTTCTATACTTGATATTGCTGGCAACTTTGAATCTGAAAATGTAGAAGGAGCATTAAGAGAATTAGCCGAAAAAACAGCTAATGCTGAAATACCTGCTGAATTAGAAGCTCAAGTAAAAGCAAACACTACAAATATAAAAAAGATACAACAACAAATTCAAAATGGTACCGGTGGAGGAGCTTCATCTGACGAAGTTAAAAACTTAACAACAAGAGTCGAAACTTTAGAATCTGATATGTCAAAAGCTAAAGACGATATAGCTTATTTACTAGAAAATGGAGGCGGTGGAGGAGGTTCTGTAGTACCTACTATTAAATCAGACTTTACAGATTGTGCTATTGATAAAGGTACAGATGTTGTAATTCCTATATTCTTCACATCACCTAATATGGGTGACGCTAC
>CAMELE010000110.1 GCA_945923475.1 uncultured Mollicutes bacterium | reverse complement strand
CAAATGGAATGGGTGCAGCGTTGCAATAACATTCACAACCGGGCAGAAGAAATTATTTTGCAAGAGATGATTTATTCATAACGGTATGGTAGAATGATTATGACAAATCGAAAGTTGACAAGGAGTTTTGATAGCGTGAAAAAAAAAGTTTATGGAAGAAGTTTTAATTGATGATAATATGGTTTTTGATATTGATAATTTAAAAGGATTTCTTAATGATACCAGTTCATTTGGGTTTATAGCTAAAGAAAATAATAAAATTATAGGATTTGCATATTGCTATACACTTTTAAGACCTGATGGAAAAACAATGTTTTATTTACACTCAATAGGAATGTTACCTAACTATCAAGACAAAGGTTATGGTTCAAAATTATTATCTTTTATTAAGGAATATTCTAAAGAGATTGGTTGTTCTGAAATGTTTTTAATAACTGATAAAGGTAATCCTAGAGCTTGCCATGTATATGAAAAATTAGGTGGTAAAAATGATTATAAAGATGAAATAGTATATGTATATGATTATGAAAAAGGTGATAAATAAATGAATATAGTTGAAAATGAAATATGTATAAGAACTTTAATAGATGATGATTTTCCTTTGATGTTAAAATGGTTAACTGATGAAAGAGTATTAGAATTTTATGGTGGTAGAGATAAAAAATATACATTAGAATCATTAAAAAAACATTATACAGAGCCTTGGGAAGATGAAGTTTTTAGAGTAATTATTGAATATAACAATGTTCCTATTGGATATGGACAAATATATAAAATGTATGATGAGTTATATACTGATTATCATTATCCAAAAACTGATGAGATAGTCTATGGTATGGATCAATTTATAGGAGAGCCAAATTATTGGAGTAAAGGAATTGGTACAAGATATATTAAATTGATTTTTGAATTTTTGAAAAAAGAAAGAAATGCTAATGCAGTTATTTTAGACCCTCATAAAAATAATCCAAGAGCAATAAGGGCATACCAAAAATCTGGTTTTAGAATTATTGAAGATTTGCCAGAACATGAATTACACGAGGGCAAAAAAGAAGATTGTTATTTAATGGAATATAGATATGATGATAATGCCACAAATGTTAAGGCAATGAAATATTTAATTGAGCATTACTTTGATAATTTCAAAGTAGATAGTATTGAAATAATCGGTAGTGGTTATGATAGTGTGGCATATTTAGTTAATAATGAATACATTTTTAAAACAAAATTTAGTACTAATAAGAAAAAAGGTTATGCAAAAGAAAAAGCAATATATAATTTTTTAAATACAAATTTAGAAACTAATGTAAAAATTCCTAATATTGAATATTCGTATATTAGTGATGAATTATCTATACTAGGTTATAAAGAAATTAAAGGAACTTTTTTAACACCAGAAATTTATTCTACTATGTCAGAAGAAGAACAAAATTTGTTAAAACGAGATATTGCCAGTTTTTTAAGACAAATGCACGGTTTAGATTATACAGATATTAGTGAATGTACTATTGATAATAAACAAAATGTATTAGAAGAGTATATATTGTTGCGTGAAACTATTTATAATGATTTAACTGATATAGAAAAAGATTATATAGAAAGTTTTATGGAAAGACTAAATGCAACAACAGTTTTTGAGGGTAAAAAGTGTTTATGCCATAATGATTTTAGTTGTAATCATCTATTGTTAGATGGCAATAATAGATTAACTGGAATAATTGATTTTGGAGATTCTGGAATTATAGATGAATATTGTGATTTTATATACTTACTTGAAGATAGTGAAGAAGAAATAGGAACAAATTTTGGAGAAGATATATTAAGAATGTATGGAAATATAGATATTGAGAAAGCAAAAGAATATCAAGATATAGTTGAAGAATATTATCCTATTGAAACTATTGTTTATGGAATTAAAAATATTAAACAGGAATTTATCGAAAATGGTAGAAAAGAAATTTATAAAAGGACTTATAAAGATTGATTATATAATATATGAAAAGCTATTATAAAAGACATTAGTATTAAATAGTTTAAAAAAATGAAAAATAATAAAGGAAGTGGAAAGATGGATTTAGAAAAAACAAATAATAATTCAATGATTATTAAATATCAAAATACAGATAATGTATTAGAAGATATATGTTCTATAATTGAATCAGCACGAAATTATGCCTATCAGTCAGTGAATATTGCACTAGTAGAAAGAAATTGGTTTATAGGATATAGAATTGCAGAAGAAGAATTAAAAGGCGAAAATCGTGCAGACTATGGCACAGAAATATTGAAAAAACTATCTAAAGAATTAAAGAAAGAATATGGAAAAGGTTTTGAATTAAGAAATTTATACTATTTTTTACAATTTTACAAAACATTTCCAAACATTTTGCACTCAGCGAATGCAAAATCTAATATATTGCTTTCTTGGACTCATTATAAAACTTTATTACAAGTAGAAGATGAAAAAGCAAGATTATGGTATGAGAAAGAAACTGCTGAACAAACTTGGAGTGTAAGAACTTTGCAAAGAAATATTTCTTCACAATATTATTATAGATTATTAAAATCACAAGTTAAAGAGCCTGTAATTGAAGAAATGAAAGAAAAGAATAAAGAACACTATTTAGTGGACAAGCTAGAATTTGTAAAAAATCCATTAATAGCAGAATTTTTAGGATTTTCATTGGAAGATAGTTATACTGAAACAGAGCTAGAAACAAGTATTATAAACAATTTACAAAAATTTTTGATGGAACTTCGGAAAAGGTTATGCTTTCGTAGAAAGACAACAACATATTCGTACTGAAAAAGATGATTATTTTATAGACTTAGTTTTTTATAACTATATTTTAAAATGTTTTGTTTTAATTGATTTAAAAACTAATAAGGTAACACACCAAGATATTGGACAAATGGATATGTATGTGAGAATGTATGATGAATTAAAGAAAGCAAAAGATGATAATCCAACAATAGGAATATTGCTTTGTACTGATACAGATGCAGATGTTGCAAGATATTCTGTATTACATGGAAATGAGCAATTATTTGCAACAAAGTATAAAACATATTTACCAACTGAAGAACAACTTAAAGCTGAAATCGAAAGTCAAAAAGCAATATTTGAGATACAGCAACAAGAAAAAAAGGAAAGTAATGAGGAATGAAAAAAGAATTTTCCAGTCAATGATTGGAAAATTCTTTTTTCGTTAAATATAAATTAATTCCTTAAAAATGATTTCTTCTGCTGAATGTTTATAATTATTCATTAGTCCTGTCCATTTTAAAGGGTCAGTATTTTTAAATTTTTCATTAATAGGATTTTTTTCTAGCATTTGTTTCATAAGTATTTCAAGTCTTTCTTTAGCTTGAATATCAGTATCTATAATATGTTTTCTTAAAGTGTTATCCATAAGCATTATTGTATATTCGGTTTTTTTATGCTCCTTCAAATATTGTAATCTTAAATATCCATACTTTCCAATTTGATAATCTTTTTTATATTCCTCTTTTGCTAAATATAAGTTAGGAATAAAATAATCTCCTTCTTTGTGATAAGTTATCTCTACCATAATAAAATC
>CAMELE010000109.1 GCA_945923475.1 uncultured Mollicutes bacterium | reverse complement strand
TTTATAAAGTAACTTAGGTATTACTTATTCTACCTACAAAAAATTAATTCAATGTTTAAACTGCATTTAATCAATCAAAAAATATAAAATAATTGCATTTTCTTTGTTTCGAGCTTAATAAACTGCGTTTAATTTAAAAATTCACGTAGAAGACTTTTTTGAAAATTTGCTAATACCTATAGGTATTATAGATATTTTATTTATTTTCTTTGTCTACTATAGAAGGAGCATATCAAACTATAGACAACAATCCTTAAATCAATTAATATGTGCTTAACGATTTCAGTTAGTCCAACTTTCGGGGTTAAGTACAAAATTAAGAGAGCCAATTATTCTAACTTTTGCCTTGTGTTTTATGAGAGCTTTTTTAATTTTCCAAAATTTTATATTTAAACTCTCCTATTAATAGTTATCAAAACCAAGATTCTTAGTGTCAATCCAAGAACACGATTTTGCGCTTGTTAAACAAGTTTTTATAAGACTTGATGCCATATCAGCATGTGCTGAATCTGATGCAGACGATAAATTTGTGATTTGTGTAAATGAAATTGAAGAGCTTGAGTTAAATCCACTATAAATATCAAAATATCCAAAAGCCACGGCCTCTCCACCCATCACATACGAATAGAAAACATTATAAGTTCCTGGTTTTTTAGAATTGAAAAATATTGTAACCGAGCCCCCTGCCCAATACCCATTCTGATAGGTTGAAAATGCATAATAAAGATCAACTGTATCTGTTGTTCCATCAACTTCACCATAACCTGCAATGAGCTTAGTTGATGATACATATGCATCGAATCCTTTATAATATCTTCCTGTCTCATAATCAAATGAGGCGCTTTTTGCATTTGTGCGAATTTTATTCAATGCAGATTCGTAATCAGGATTATAGTAAGTTGAGGATTCGTAATATTGAGCCGTAGCCGTTTTATTGCTCCTTATATTATTTAATGAAATATCCCAACCAGAGAATCTATATGAATACGTGTAGTATCCAGAAGTATAACTAGACTTAGTTGGAGTTGATCCGTCATATTTGGCATCAAAGCCTTCAGGTCCTTTATCAGTCCCTAAAACACTTCCGTCGTAATTTTTAAATGTCACTGTACAAGCATTAACAGTTTTATAAATTGCTTTAACAATCATATCGCATTGTACGTTAGACACGCTTTCGCTCCAATTTGAAAATACGTAATAATGGTCGTCATCTGCAACTCTATATTTGTTGATTGAGTAATCGGAAGAAGAACCTTTTTCGATATACTCAGTATTCAATAGTGAATCATCGTAATCTTTGTATTCTATTTTAAAACACTCGATATTTGAAAATTGTGCTACAACTATAATATCTTGAGTAATATAAGAAAGATCTACATCTCCCCAACCAGAAAAATAATAATGTTCCCTTAAGGAATTTGGCTTCGATGGGTTTTCTGGAGCTTTATCAACAACACTTGTTCCGTATGTAGCTCTTACTGTAGAAATTATCGAGTTGTCATAATTACAAAAAGTTACATTAAAAGAACGGAACTCTTTATTATATTGAGCATAGAAATTTCTATATGTTGATACCTCATATAAACTGTGGTTCCATCCACTAAAAGTATATTCATAAATATTGTCTTTTTCTTTTGTAGGAGTTTCTCCTTCATAAGTTAATATCATATCTTTAGAGTACGGTGTTTGCCATAGCAAAGTACCATCATAATTATAAAAATTTACATATTGATGATTGTTGCAAGACGCCAATGTAATTATTGACACAACAGCAAAAAAAAACGAAATTAACTTTTTCAGTTTCATTTATAAACCTCCTAATAAACAAAAAAACTGTGCAATATTAACCCAGATCTAAAAAGATATAATACTAATATTACCCTTCACCCGACAATTTTAATCGAGAGGAGGCAAGGTAATTGCTTATTAGTATTTTATCAAAAATAAAATTAAATTGTCAAGCTTTTAGAATTAAGGATTGCTTTAATTTTTTGTAGGCCTGAAGTGAAAAGTTAAATTCCAGTTATGTTTTTAAACATAAGCGATAAAAGGAAGTTAGTCTTACTCTTTAAAAAAATTGAAATTAGTCTTACACTTTTATTGTTAGGTTGAGTTAGTAGTAATAATCAAAAAAAGGAAATAATTTTATGTCAAAGCATGCTCACTTAACTTTATTAGAAAGAAATATTATTTATACAGGAATACGTAATAATCACAAGATAATCGAAATTGCAGTTTCAATTAACAAAGATGCTTCTACTGTTAGTAAAGAAATTAAATTGCATCGATATATGTCGTATTTATGTAGTCTAAAAATGCAATGTGCTAATTATAAAACTTGCAAGTACAATCGAGAATGTTTCTCTAATTGTCCAGACTATGTTGAATTTAAATGCAAAAGAAGAGATAGGTCTCCAGGTGCTTGCGATGGATGCTCTAATATTAATTCTTGCAGATTTACTAAATATAAATATGATCCGCTTAAAGCTTATGAATCATATCGCGATAATTTAGTATCTTCTAGAGAAGGTGTCAATTTAACACAAGAAGAAGCAAAGGCTATCGCAGAGATTGTTGTTCCATTAATTAAAAATGGACATTCACCTTATCAAATTGTAAATGACCATCCGGAAATTAACATCTCTGAGAAGACACTTTACAATTATATTGAAAGCAATATTTTTTAAAGAATATGGGATTACTAATCTTGATTTAAGAAGACAAGTATCAAGAAAAATACCTAAAAAATTATCGAATAAGTATAAAAAACGTCAAGATAGACGTTACTTAATAGGAAGAAAGTATACTGATTTTCTTAATTACATGGAAGAGAATCCTAATGCTAATGTGGTACAAATGGATACTGTTTATAATGATATTACTAAAGGACCTTTTGTCCAAACCTTTAAATTCCTAAAATGTGGTTTTATGATTGGATTTTATCATGAAAAAAAGGATTCAAAAGAAATGGTTGATGGTGTAAATCTTCTCGAAGAAATAATAGGGATAGATTTATTCCAAAAATATTTCCAGGTGATTCTAACTGATAGAGGAACTGAATTTATTGATGCCAATGGTATTGAATTTAATAAAGATGGAATCCGAAGATGCCATGTGTTCTATTGTGATCCAATGGCTTCTTACCAAAAAGGCAGTCTAGAAAATTTCCATGAAGAATTAAGGTATATTATACCAAAAGACAAAGATCTTTATGAACTTGGGCTCACCTCTCAAGAAGCATTAAATGTAGCTTTGTCTCATGTAAATTCTTCTTCAAAAGAGAAACTTGAAGGAAAATCTCCTATTGAACTTATGAAGTTCTTCTATCCAGAACTAATGGAAAAATTCGAAGCTTTTGGGATTAAAGAAATCTCAAAAGACAAGATAGTTTTGAATCCTTCACTCTTAAAAGAGTTTAAAAAATAGTAATATGTAAAATGACTACTAACTCAACCTAAAAAGTGGAATTTAGTCTTTCGGAAAAAAACGAAGTTTATATTTCACTCTTTTTGTCGTGCAAAAATAATCGTTTTACAAAGGAATAATATCTTAATATTTCTAATTAATCAAACTTTTTAGCTCATTTATTTTTTAATTACCATAGTAAATTACCTACTAAATTCCG
>CAMELE010000108.1 GCA_945923475.1 uncultured Mollicutes bacterium | reverse complement strand
GTTATCAAAAAATAAAGACAATGCGTCCTGATAAGAGTTTACATTGATTACTTGCAAGTGTTCTGAGATTGATGGAATATAGACAGGATTGGCTTCTTGTTCTGTTGTTATTTGTTCAACTTCTATCTTTTTGAAATCAATTCTATCATCTTTGGATTTCTCTTCTATATCATCAATTAACTCTTCATAATTTAAATCTTCATAAGAATTAGAATACATTTTTTATATATAAAATATTTTCCCGATTTTTTGGGAAATCTCAAATTTATATATAAATTTCCTATTAAATTTTATGTTTTTTCATTGAAAAAAATTGTCATGCCGGAAAGGGATATACCGAATTCACAATTTAATTTTCAATAAAGAAAATACAACCACCAGGAAAACAAGCATCAGAAGTAGATACTAATAGTGAAGATGATTATTCATCTTCATCTGGTGGAGGAGGTGATGGTAGTACTTCAAATTATGATGAATCTTCTAATGTATCAGGCGTATCTAATGAAAAAAATGTAAATGTACAAAAAACAGAAGCATTTAAAGCAAGAGGAACAGATGATTATTATAAAGTTAATATGTCACATATAAAATTTTCAATATATGATTACGCTAAAAAGATGGTAGTAGAAGTAAAAGATTGGATTAAAAGAGATCAAGTTGATTTCAAGATGACTGAAGATCATAGAAAACAAGATACAGATAGTCAATCTACAACTGATAGTAAAGAATCATCAAATCAATCTGATATATCAATTCCAGGTGCTAATGTTTCTGGTGATGATCAAGCAAATGCGAATAAAGAAAATGTATTAATCAAGCAGATAGAATATGCTTTAGGAAGAGAAGAAGCTCAACCATCTATTGCTAAATTACGATGGGTTGCGTTCTTTGCTGTTATCCTTCTTCTAGGTGCTGGTGGGGGAGTACTTGCAAATATACTCACTTCCTATAAAACCTTAAAAGAAAATATTGAAATCGTCAATAAATCATATTACCTTATTGTAATGAATAGCTATGGGATATACTATACACGTGAACTAACTTTATTAAATGATGTAAATTATACAAGTATACCTGGAAACAAAGAAGATTATCAAACAAGTTGCATTAACAGCACAGTAAATATATTTATTAATTCACATGATGTTATTACTTATATAATGACTACATTCCTTTCTATATCTGCTTCAAATCAAAAAGTATTAAGTGATACTCAAATATTAACAACTATTATAGAGGATGATTTTAAAATAAGTAGATTTAATTTATCAATGAATTCAGCTTTTATTGAAGCTAACACAGCTCTTTTCCATGTAGGTCACTATGAAAATTCGAACGTTATTCCCACAAATAAGGATACATTTTTCTACTTATATAACTCTTTAAATGATGTTGCTGCTGGTTTAATTGTTCAAGCGGAAGTCTATTTAGACGAACTCCACGTTAATACAAATAAAATAAAAACACTTTTTTCAGTAACCCTTGGATGTATTTTATTAGCATTAGTTGGTATATGCTTATGCATATCATATGCTTACGAAAGTGTGGCCAAAAGAAAAGAAAGTTATCTTGAAGTATTTTTTGAAATTGGAAATAACGTTATTAAAGCTTCTCTTGAAAAATGCGAAAATTTCACCAAGAAAATTCAATCTGATTCAATTAGCGATGCAATGTCCACAGGGGATGATAATGATATAGGTGAAGACAAGCTAATAATTGAAAAAGATCAAAATAGAAAAGAACATAGAGGAAAAAGAAAAAATAATTCAAGTAGAGAAACAAAAATGTTTAAATTAAAAATGATAATTACAATTTCACTGGTTGGAATATTTACTATTTTTATCTTTACCTTTTATTGGCTCTTCTTGAATGATTTACAGCTATACATGAATTTTTATAAAATAAATACTGAATTAGAAAATCAATATTTACTTCTGTTCAATGGATTAAGAGAGTATATGTTTGATAGTAATAATAAAATAATGAACACAAATGCGGCTGATTATGTCAACGATTCTTTAGAAAATATTTATCAAATAAGACAAGAAAAACAAACATTTTTAAGTGAAAATATTCAAAAAATTCCAAAAGAATTCAGAGATGTTTATACTTTAATTTATTTGAAAAATTGCTGTGATAATAAAGGAGATTATTTTGCAACAAAAGAGGAATGTGAGGCTTTTATGTCAAGTTCTTCCAATTACGGACTAGAAATTATGTTAACATATTTTGTAGAAGATATAAGATATGCAAAAATTCTTACCGAAAAAAAGAATCAACAAAGAGAAGGCTCTGGTTACATTTATAACCTTACTTTACTGGGTACAACTAATTTTGACAAATTATTCCCAGAAGATCCTACTGAGCAAGAAGAATATTTAACCCTGCTTAAAATTAATGATTTTAATTATGATGATGTTCATCTTAATCTTAATATTATGTTCAAAGAACTCATTTATCCAAATCACGACAAACTTAGAAAGACTTATATTGAAGCAGTTCAAAAAGAACTTAAAAACACAAGACTAACTTATATTATAATAGTTTCAATTTATCTTGGACTTGTGTTCTTTTTTTATTTAGTTATATGGATCCCCTTTGAAAAAAGGCTAAATCAAACAATTTATAAAACCAAGAATATGCTTTCTATTATTCCAAAGGAAGTTCTTGCCTCACTTACAAATATCCATAAACTACTTGATATTGGACAATCCTTTGCCAAAGGTCAAAACAGAGTGGGCAAAAAATAAATAAAATAATTATACTGCAATTTATGTATTTAGATGAAGATATTTTTGTATTATAGATATTATAAAAAGTATTTACATAAGATGAATTTTTCTGAATTATATATTAATAATAAATAAAATTTAAATTATTTTAAGTATCTACAAACTACAATGTAAGGTCAAACAACCATAATTAAAAAGATTAATTTAATGTTCCATTTAGGTATTTTTTACTTTCTTCCCTTTAATTTCACTCATATAATCTAATTTTTCTGGGAAGTTTACGTTACTTAATTTAAGTCCAGAAATTTCTGACATAATATGCCTTGTTACCTCCATATAAATATGCCATTTTTCCTCTCCAAAATTATCCCCATTTATTATTCCATTATAATTTCTAAACATATACTCAGTTGGTTCAATTACTGGAAGGTCTAGGAAAGTTACCTTATTATATAGGAAACAACAAGCATAAATTAGATGGAGATGCATCGGGAGGGCTCCTGTACACAATTCAAAAACTGGATTGTGATCGATTAATTCAACCATAGGTTTAACTGGCAGACAAGTCATAAATGCTCCTCTTTTGAATTTTATTATATATTGGTTATTTGTAATTGTTCCCTCAGGATAAATGCATAAACTAGTGAGAAAGGAACCATCTAAAATTCCTTTTTGTCTTTCTGCAATTTCTTCAGCTACTTTGTGTCTATCTTCTTCATTTGTTCGATCTAAATAAATTGTTCTGTTATAAATTCCAATAGTTCTGACAAGGGGTATTTTAGAAGCAGTTTTTTTACCAATATAAGCACATTGATATCTCCAAGCATAGAGAAAAGCATCAATAAATGAACAGTGATTACCAATTAAAGTTGCATATTTTTTATCATATGAAATTTCATAATCACTCCCTAAATATCTTTGGTAAACTTCTTTACACTTTTCGTCTCTTCTTATAAAAGTGGGAATAATACATCCCAAAGAAAACAGCACTAATCTCATACCAATGGAATAAAAT
>CAMELE010000107.1 GCA_945923475.1 uncultured Mollicutes bacterium | reverse complement strand
GGGAGGATATGGTATTATATTGAAGGATAATAGAAGATTATCCGTCAGTTATTTATAAAAAATAGGAATTGTAATAGTTAATTATTATAATTTACCTAAAGTGAAAAATTGATAATGTAATATAGGTGAGAGTAAATGGAAAAAATATACGAGGGATTAAAATCACGTGATAATTTAGCAGAAGAACTAGTTCAACAATATATAGGAAAGAAAACCCCGACTATTGTTTGTATAACGGGTAGCCATGGAACTGGGAAAACCTATGTTGTACAAAAAATAGTAAATCAGTTAGAAAAAAATAAAAAGATGTCTATATATCATAATTTAGGAAGAAATTTTGTGAAATTTGATTCTAAGTTCAAAAAAAATGTTCCAAACGCATTAAGTTTTTCTGCTGGAAATCCATTTTTCTCACTTGGATTTGGTATTGGATGGGAGAAAAATGAAACTTCATACAATCAGATTAGAAATATATTGTCGAAAGTATTAATTTCTGATGTCTTACTGTGTATAGATGGATTTACTAATGCTGATGCTGAAATTCGTGCTATTATTATGTTAATTACACAACATATAAAGAAATTACAAGAAGAGTTTAAAGTATCCATTTTTATGTTAATAACTGATATTGATATTGGACACATTTTTACATACGATTATAAAAGTACATCGGAATATAAATTAAAAAACTATGAACTTCCAGACATCACAGCATACTTGGAACAAAATCACAAAGTTATTAATTTGCATGAACAAGAAATCAAAACCATATCAAAGATATGTAATGGTAATCTTAATCTAGTAGAACTCTTGTATCAAGAGCAGATAACCTTTGGTAGAAGTTTCTTAGATGCAATCAATAAAGTCATTCAAATTAGGATTATGAATTTAAAACAATCAGGGAAAAATGAAAATCTGGATGAAGCTGAGTTGGAGGAATTAATCTATTCTGCATCACTAAATATTAAAGATTTTACAGCAGAAGTTTTAAGTCAAGTTGTAGAACAAGAAGAGAAGAAAATATATAGAGAACTTAATGTTGCCAAAGAAGAATTGCTTCTTATACAAAATTTGAATAGCAATTATGATTTTTGTTCATATGAAATTAAATCACACCTTGCTGAACAAACTATGCAAAAAAGGAAAGATTGGTTACTTTCTTATTATCGTTATTATACTAATAATGAACAGGATAATTATTTTTACCGAGCATATTATTTAATGAAATATCAAGGAAACATTACGCCTGAATCATTCGCTTTGTTGATGCTAGCTTTTTCTACTGCATGTGAAATGCATGATATGGTAAATCTTAAACAAATTAGAGAATTTTTATATAATTCAAAAAATATTTCAGAACAATACATAAATTTCTATGAACAAATAGATGCATTCTTTAGATTGTTATGTACAAATAGTGACGACAACATGGTTGAAAGTGCATATAATGATATTGATATAGATGAATTAGACCTACCTTTAAAGGCAGAATTAACACGTGCATATTTTCATTATTTATATATCAATAATAATATGGATTCTGAAAAATCATTACTTATTCTAGAATTATGTAAAGAATTCTCTCAAAACGAATTGTCTCTAAATATTCCAGGTGATTTTGTTGATGAAACAATATTACGACTTCGAATAATTTATGATATAGCACCATGTATTATAGATTGCTTGAATGATTTTGACGAGTTTCAAATTTTATTCGAAAAAAGTAAAGAGTTAGCCGTAAAAAATCAGAAAACATCCAAAGGAAGAAATATAGGAATCTATATTGAAAATATATTTAATCGTAAAGCATTTTTTTTTGTAAACCAAACACAATGTGCAATATATTATCATAAGGCAAAAAAATACTTTAAGGAAAATGAGATTTGGGATGAGTATTGCATTACTTTGATTTGTGAAGCTGGTACAGATATTGTTATACAGCAGTATGAAGAAGCGGTTGAATGTTGTAATCGTGTTCTTAATATATGTGAAGATAAAAATATAAATCTTCCACTTATTGAAAAATTGTATAACAATAAAACTATAGCAGAATTTCTATTACTAGAAAAGAAAGCTAATAACCAAAAAAGTAGAAATAGTGCAGCTAGAATGGCAATTAAACAATTAAAACAATTATTATTATCAAAGTCCTGTACTACGGAATATGTTATTCTTACAAATATCTGTTCATTAAGTTTATATTGTAATAATGATAAACAATATATCATACACAAAAAGAAAATTGAGAAATTGTATGGTTGTCAGGATATCTCAAATATAGACGATTATAATATTGATGATTTCTACCGCTATTATTTTGCATGGTTTGAATTATATCGTAGTATGCGTGATGAATACTGGGATAAAGCAGAATTAATTTGCAACAAGTTAGATGGTTTTGTTCCTTCAATATTTAGAAAACAAGAGATATTTTGGAAACAAAAAAATGAAGCCGTAAAAGAACTGATTACCTTGAAAAAAATAATTAGTCCATATGACTTTTGCAATAATTTGGTAAAATATAAACAGAAAGAAAGTATTCTTGCCAAATTTTTTCATAGGGGACTTATGCTTTCTGATTTACAGTATACATCTTATTTATAATCGTCAAATTCATAATTTGATAACATGCAAGCAATAATGACTTTATATATACTTTCGTAGGGTAACTTATAATATTGTGTAAATAAATATGATATAGAACTATGATGAATTGTATATGGAGTCCCTGCAATGTCAAATAAGTATGGGACTCCATTTTTTATTCTAAAGTCAAAACGAGCATAATCTTTGATATTTAATATTGAAGCAGCTTTTGTTGCTGCATCACATAATAAAGAAACATATTCTGTTTTAGCAATAGCGAAATCGTAATCATAATAATTTGAAGCTTCTGTATCAATAAATGTACGTGAGTTTGTGAACTTAACTTCTACTGGCATTAATGAATAGTATCGCCCTTTAAATTGTACTACAAGTACTTCAAACTCTGGACCATCAATAAACTCTTGAATAAATAATTTTTTTGTTTTCATTCTATCAGATAAGTTGTCCAATGTTTTCTCTGTGTTATAAGATACAGAGAAGACATTTTGATTTGTTAACCCAATGCTGGCTGACTCATGTGTTTTTTTTACTATAATTTTTTCATTACGAAAATTCTCGAAAATTGGTGGCGTTCTGCTTTCAATATTGTAAACGATACTTTTAGGAACAGAAATATTGTTCGATTTAAGAAGTACAGTGTAAATATCCTTGTTTCTTAATAAGGATATTACAAATGAACTACTGCCGGTGTATCGTATTTTTAATAAGTCGCAAAAGGATGGTATTAATGATTTTTTTCCGTTTGTTTGCCCATCTCTTGAAAAATTATAGACTACGAAGCCATTAGAATTTAATTTGTTTTGTAAAAAATATTCTATGAATTCTATTTCAGAATAGAATACACGAACATAGCCAAATACATAAAAAATTGCTGATGCAATTTCTGCAAATTCCTCTCTTGAAAAAAATTCAGTTTCATCCGCATGATTAACTTCAAAATCATATAAGTTTCTTGTACGGTTTTGAGTATCGGCAATAACATATATATCAAAATTGATTTCATAATTATTAAAATATTCCAATATAGAAAAGATTATATTATCGTCCATAATGATTTACTCCTTCATTGATAATTCAGGCAAATATAATATACTAAATAACTGACGGATAATCTTCTATTATCTGTTAAGAAGGAAAACCTGACCTTA
>CAMELE010000106.1 GCA_945923475.1 uncultured Mollicutes bacterium | reverse complement strand
CTAATCAAGAAGCACTTATTAGGAATGGTTATAGTCCTAATGAGGTAAGAAGAATTGTAAACTTCGATGAGGTAGATGAGGAATGGGCTAATACTCACTATATAACTAAAAATTATAGTGCAGATTTAAGCAAAGAAAATGAGAAAGAAGGTGAACAGGCATGAAACAGACATTTATGAAATTCATAGATAACGAAGAAACAGAAGAAGCAGAATTATTTATTTATGGTGACATAGTAGATTTTTCTTTGTGGGATGAAGATGTTTCAGCAAATGATATTCGTAAAAAATTAGACGAAACAAATGCAAAAACAATCAATGTTCATATTAATTCGTTAGGTGGTGATACTTTCACAGGTGTAGCAATTTATAATTTGTTAAGAGAAAAAAGCAAGTCGTCAAAAATAGTAACTTATGTTGATGCTATTGCCGCTTCCGCAGCATCTATAATTGCGATGGCAGGTGATGAGATTGTCATGCCAAGTAATACTCTTATGATGATTCATAATTGTTGGACTCTTGGTATTGGAAATGCAAACGAATTAAGAAAAGTTGCTTCTGATATGGATAAGATAATGGATGCAGTAATTCAATGTTATTTATCAAAAGTCAAAATAACAGAAGAAGAATTGCGAAACTTACTCGATGAAGAAACTTATTTAACCGCTCAAGAAGCATTGGAAAAAGGTTTCTGCGACAGAATTATCGAATTAAAAGAAGATAGTAAAGAGATTCAACAAAATGCTCTTTCAAGTCTAGTAAGAATCGTAAAAAGTTCAAAAGAAAAATCAAAAGTAGTAAACGAAACGAACTTAATCGTTTCAAATAAAATAGTTGAAAATAATGGCAAAGATGAAAGTGAGAAAAAATCACTTTTTAATTTGAAATAATTGGAGGGATTTTAGATGAAAAATAAAGATTTAGAAACTATTTCAAAAGATGAATTAAAAAGTAAAGCATTAAATGCTATCAAAGATGGAAAAGCAGAAGACTTTGTAGATGAAATCACAAGTTATTTTAACGTGTTAGCAGAAGAGGTTAAATCAGAATACGAAGCAGCAATCGCAAGTAATGATGCAGAAATTTTATCAAAAAGAGGTGTTAGAGTATTAACATCAGCAGAAGAAAAATATTATAAATCATTAGCAAATGCTATGAAAACAAAATCAGCATTAACTGATATTGAAATGCCTAGAACTATCATTGATAGTGTATTTGATGAATTAGAGCATGATCATGAATTATTACAAAAAATTAATTTTCAAAATGTTACAGGTATTACAGAAATCATTGTTCGTAATGGTGATTGTGATGCAGCATGGTGGGGTACTTTAACAGATGAAATCAAAAAAGAATTAGCATCAGCATTTAAGAAAATTACAACTGATGCTAAAAAGTTATCAGCATATCTTCCAGTTGCTAAAGCACATTTAGATCTTGGCCCTACATATCTTGATATGTTTGTAAGAAGATTCTTATTAGAATCATTATCAATTGGTCTTGAAAATGCTATCGTAACAGGTGATGGTAAAGATAAACCAATCGGTATGGATAGAAACTTAAAGGGTAATGTTGTAGAAGGTGTATATCCTCAAAAAACAGCAAAATCAATTACTGATTTAGATCTTGTTACATTAGGTGGCTTAATGGCTGAATTAACTAATGATGGTAAGAGAAAAGTATCAAGTGCATTATTTATCGTAAATCCATACGATTATTATTCTAAAGTATTACCTAAACTTTATTATCGTACAGATGATGGACGTTGGGTAAATAATTTGCCTTTCCCTATCGAATTCGTACAATCTTGTGAAGTTGCTAAAGGTAAAGCAATTATCGGTATTGGTAAAAAATATTTCTTAGGTTTAGGATCTCAAAACAGAATTGATAAATCAGAAGAGTATCATTTCCTAGAAGATGAAACTGTATATCTTGCTAAAATGTATGGTACAGGTATGCCATTAGATAATACATCATTCATCTATCTTGATATTTCTAAAATTGCAACACCAACTGTCTAATAAAATGCGAGGTGATAGGTCATGGAAAAATCAATAAAAGATAAATTTCCATATTTTGAAGAGATTAAAAGACACTTGGCTATCACTTGGGACGACGAGGACACTAATCTTACCATAAGAGATTATATAATTGACGGGCAGAATCACCTAAAAACAATTAGTGGTGATTTTGCCATCGATTTTAATACCGATATAGAAGCAAAAAAACTGTTAAAAGAATATTGTAGATATGCCAGGAATTATAGTATTGAAGCATTTAATCATAATTTCCAAGACGATTTATTGAGGTTTCAAATAGCACATGCCGTTAGCGATTATGGTAAAACATCAGACGTATAACGATGGTGTTTTGAAATATTATTCTTTAACACCAAAATATAATGCTTCTAAAAAGAAAATCGGTGATGATAAAATCTATAAAGGTAAATTAAATTATGAATTAGCATATAAAAGACAACAAGACTACGACTTTGCAGAATCTAAAAGTAAAAAACTTGATATGAAAGTAAAGACACCAAAAATTGTATTTAATACTGATTATATTATCGAATTAAATAATGAATTCTATGAATGTTATTTATGTGAAGATAGTGATAAATTTAGTAATTATCTTTATTTATCAAAGGTGACATTATGACAGATGAAAAAATAGTTAATAAGTTAAGAGAAATTGGATACGAGCCGTTTCAATATGATGCGGAACCAGACGAATTAAACGGATATAACAAATATTGTGTTTATTATCCTCATAGTTTGAGAAAACAAGATAAACACATATTACATCAAATAGTAGAGTTTGTTTTTGTTAATGAAACAGAAGATTTTGACGAGGTAGCAATAATCGATGCATTGGAAGAAATAGGTCTTTTCTTTTCTGATGGTGATTATGGAAGATTAAAAAAAGTTGCAGGTGGCGATATAGTTAATTCATTAAATTTAAGGTTTGCACGTCCTAAAAGAAGAAAGTGTGTTTATTAGTTAATGGAAACAATATTCAAATTAAAAGATGATGATCTTCAAAAATTAGTCGATTCTATTATGAAGATTCCAGATCTTGCTGAAAGCATCATGAATGATTATTTACACAATCAGGGTGCTAATATTGTTATTGACAAAATAACAGAAAGGATGCCAGTAGGTGTCAACAATAACAAAAAATATAAAGGCTATCCTCGAACTCATGCAAAGTATTCGTTAAGTTTAACTTTTACTAAAATGAATTTAGGATTTGCAATTAAAACATCACGATCACCATTTTTCGGTTATTTATATTTTCCGGCTTTTGGTGAAGGTACTTCAAAACACAATGCACCTAATTTATTCTTTGAAGAAGGTGCAGAAAGTGCGAGAGAACCAATTGTTGATGAATTGGCAAAATTGCTTGAAGAAAAAATTAAGGAGGGATTAAGCAATGGCAAATAAGACATTACAAGTTTTTGATGAATGTAAAATCACAGAAACACATGTTAAATTATACGATCGTAGCACAGGTGCATTAGCCACAGAAAAGGCTACAAAGTTAGGATGCACAGGTAAACTAGAGATATCATCAGAATATAAAACAATCGTAAAAAATTGTGAGGGTGTAGAAGAAAAAAGTGTTAAGAAAATCACTAAATTAACAGGTACTATTTCAGTTCACATGCCTTTAGTAATTGCTAGAACTGTATTTGGTTTAAGCAATGATGGATTAAAAGCTGGTGTTTATGGTATTTCTGATAAAACGAATACACCAAATATGTGCTTAACTACTAAAGCAATCGATTTATTTACTGATGAAGAAAAATATATTTGTTTACCCAAAATTGCATTCACAACAGGTTTTGCAAAATCTATTGATAACACATCAGAAGAGGTTGCAGAGGTTGAATTAGAATTTAATGCTTACAAAGATGAAAATAACGAATTCTACTACGAAGCATGTGCTAGTGAAGTTGATAAGACATCAATTGGTGATAAATGGTTAGAAGAATTTACACCATCAATGGTTAAAGCT
>CAMELE010000105.1 GCA_945923475.1 uncultured Mollicutes bacterium | reverse complement strand
TTTAAGTATTATATCTTCTCTTGCTTAATATTGTCTGGATCAGTTGAAATAAGAACTGGAATAATTATTGGATTTGCTTTACTTGTTTTATATACTAATCTTGACAAATCATTCTTAAGATCATTTTTATATTCAGACCAATTTACAAATTTCTCACTTAAATGCTTTTCTGATACCTTATTAAAAACTTTTACAATTTCATCCCTAAAGGATTCATTTTCCTTAAGATATGTGAAGCCCTTTGATATAATCTCAAGTTGAGTAAGAACCTTTTTAGTTCGAGGATTAATATTACTTACAACAAGTAAGACTCCATCCTCTCCTAACAGCTCACGGTCACGCATTACAACGTCACCTACATCACCAACTGCATCACCATCAATCATGATTTCACCAACTGGAACACTACCACTAATACCAGCATATGTACCATCATTAATTGATAAAATATCACCATTATCTAAGATTTTAAGATTATCCAAATCAAAGCCAACACATCTACAAATTTGAATTAGCGCGTATTGGTGACGATATTCACCAATAACTGGAATTACATATTTTGGTCTTAAAAGATTAATCATAAGCTTTATTTCTTCACGATCCGCATGAGATTCAATAAGTAAGTTTGATTTTAATGATTTTACGTTTGTAGTAACTCTATATATCATATCTAGAGTTCTAGCAGCCATCTTTTCAGTACCAGGATATGGATTAGTTAATATTATAACTGTGTCTGCAGATTCTAAATGAATAAGTCGATCAATATGCTTTGACATTCTTTGGAGCATAAAATAAGGTTCGTGACGTTCTCCGGTCACAATTACTACTAAATCTGGGTCATTATTCTTCTTTACATCATCGATAAATTTTAAATTTACCATTTTATCCTCAGGAATATGAATATATCCAAGTGTAATTCCTAAGTTAACAATCTTTTGACTACGGCGGCCTAAAATTGCAACACGACGATTAAATGACATTGCAATATCTACAATCATTTGAATACGTTGTAAATCATTTGAAAACATGGAAATGATAATTCTACCATTTGCAGACACAAACATATTTTCAATTCTTTGTTTAAATTCAAGAATTGTTCCTCTTCCGCCCTCATTTAAAGCACCTAAAGATTCTGTCATCAAGGCTAAAACCCCTTCATTAGAAGCTCTAACTAAAGCCTCATACATTGAAGTATAATTTGTTTGATGAGCATTTTGGTCAAAGGTATAATTACCAGTATAAATAATATTTCCATCTGGTGTATTAATAATGATACCAAGTGAATCTGGAATATTATGAGCTACCTCATAAAAACGAATAGTTACATTTCCAAATGGCAATTCTGTTTTACTATTAACCTCAACAAAATGATCATCTGATACTTTATTATCCTTTAATGTCTCCTTAACAAGCGCTATAGTTAATCTTGAACCATATACTTTTGTATCAATATTACTAAGTAGATAACTAATTGAGCCAATATGGTCATCATGACCGTGTGTTAAAAATATTCCTTCAATTCTATCCTGATTCTCAATTAAATATGTGATATCTGGGATAATATTATCAACACCATATAGCTCTGAAGTAGGGAATTTCAATCCTGCATCCATAACAAAAATTCTTTGGTCTATTTCGGCAACATAAAGATTCTTACCATTTTCCTGTAAGCCACCTAGACTAAATAGATTAATTTTACTCATATTTTTCGTATTCTAGTAAAAAGGGATACTAAAAAACTTCCTCCTTTGTATATATTTTTTTGAAAAATTTAATCGTAATCAAACATTACTATGTTACCACAAAAAAGCAATAATTAAAAGAGATTTTAAAAAATATTTTTGCTTATTCGTCACAGTTGGTTACAATTAAGTCATGAATAAATGACTAATACATTTTGAAATTATACTTATTTTTTTAAAATTATTCTTATCAGGTTAATTAAAACTACTCTAATTTTGAAAATTAATTAAAAATTATAATTTATTTTATTAAAAAAAATGATCATATCAAAAATGATATGACCTAATATTACTTATTTAGTTTTTTGATTGCTGAAGCAAGCTTAGCAGCTATTACTTCACATTCCTCTTCGTTAATATTCTTAATACCTGGATTCATTAAAAATACCCCTCCCCATTCATATTCATCCTTATACTTAGGAACCAAATGGAAATGAAGATGATGTCCTGTATCACCATATGCACCATAGTTAATCTTATCAGGGTTATAAACCTCATGAATAGCCTTAGCTACGGTATTAATATCCTTAAAATATTGATTTCTTTCTTCATCTGTAAGCTCAACCATTTCTGAGACATGCTTCTTATGAGCTACAATTACTCTTCCTGGATGAGATTGCTCCTTAAAAACATAAACATTTGATGATTCTAATTCGATACAAAAATATCCAAATTTAGCAACTAGTTCACCCTTCATACAATATGCACAATTTTGATCTAACATAGTAAATACCTCCAAATTTAATTATAAAGCTATTGCTGTTCCTGGTCAAGATTTAGAGATGCATTTTCAATGAATTCTTCTTGTCCATTAACATTGAATGTAACATTTTTACAATAAACCTTACCGCATTTTTTTAATGTATAAGTATTTTGTGCTTTTATATATGAATTGCTTAAATATAGATTATCAATTGTACTTTCATTGATACCTATAACCTTTAATGCAGTTTTAGATGAGTTACATATAATATTATTCATATAAATATTTTTAAAATATGGAATATCGTCTTCTTTTGAAGTTATAACATCATCAGATTTTTCATGTGCCATCTTAAATAAGGAATAATCCATATTGAAAATCATGGCTTCATTCAATATATCTGTCATATTTATATTCTCAATATGAATATCCTCTACAACTCCACCACGTCCTAGTGCAGATTTAAATCGGATTCCAATATCAGTACCAACAAATGTTGAGTTAGTGCACCAAACATTTTTAACACCCCTAGACATCTCAGAACCAATTACAATTCCACCATGAGCATGATATACCATACAGTCATGAATATAAACATTAACTGTTGGTTTTTTGATTAACCTGGCAGCCTCGTTTTTACCAGACTTAATACAAATACCATCATCACCAACCTCAAATGTAGAATTCTTTATTTCCACATTTTCACAAGATTCTATGTCAATGCCATCACCATTTTGAGCATAATATTCATTTTTAACTATGACATTATTCATTATTAAATGCTTACAAAATAGTGGATGTATATTCCATGCTGGACTATTTGACGAAATAAAGTTCTCAAGTAAAATATGATCACAATTAACTAGTGATAATAAAACAGGTCTAAAGAAATCATAATAATCTTGGGCAATATTTAAATCCATTTTTTCTTCTGTTAAAAGACAGCCCTCATATGCCGACTTAGTAGGATACCAAATTCTTCCTTCTTTTCCCTCTACAAAGTAAAGTGATTGCTTCAAGCAACTTTCAAAAAATTTCTTTGTAACCTTCATTTCCTTTAATGGACGCCAATTAAATCCATCTCCATCAATGGTACCATATCCTGTAATCGCAATGTTTGAAGCATTTTCTGCAGATAATGGACTATTACATCGGAAGCAACTTACTCCTTCCCAGTTAGCATTTTTAACATAATAAAATTCTTTTTTCTTAACGAATTTTAAATAGCAGTTTCTACTTAAATGTAAGTTTACATTACTCTTAAGAACTAGTGGGCCACATTCAATGATATTAGCAGGTAATACTACCTTACCTCCCCCATTATTACTACATAAATCAATAACATTTTGAATTAATTTTTGATTTTCAGCAGGGTCATTTGAGAGTTTGCCATAATTTAAAATATTATATTCAATATCATTTATTTTTGGTAATTCAACTGTAAAATTCATATCTACAACAATATTCTCCTTTTAAATATATTTTAATTTTAACTAATAACTTTAATATAGTAAAGAAAAAGTATCACAAAAAATGTGGCTATACTAAATTCTAAGGTGTAGGTGGTATAGACTATAAATTCTAAGGTGTAGG
>CAMELE010000104.1 GCA_945923475.1 uncultured Mollicutes bacterium | reverse complement strand
TTGTACAGCCTATATATTTCCTCAGCAGATTCACTTATATTTTCTGTACTAACATTGGCAGGATTTAAAAATACATTAAAGATATTATTCTTTCCACCATATTTTTGTATTTCTCTACCTAATGTATCAACAGAAGGGCTCAATGTTTTGCTAACAAATGGTATCTTTGCTTTTATGCTATTAATTGCACTCTGAACTGGTTTGCCATACTCAAACGATGTTCTTTGAGTACCATCTACTAAATCTGCTATTTGCTTAGAAAAAGTAGGAACAGCTCTAGCGGGCAATTCTAGCACCTCATTAATAATTCCGGATACAACACCATCATTATCATTAAGAACATCATTTATGCTTTGTAAAAAAGATTGTTCTAATAGAATACTTCCCGCAGTATCTAAAGAGCCTATTATGCCCTCTAATAAAGCCTGAGTGTCATTCTTTTTGGAATTAACTACATTAGCAGTTATTGATAGTGGTGCAGCTAATGGTTGAGCCCAATCGTAAGTGAATGATTTATCACCAATTTTAATTGAATAAGAATTAATTCCTAAAGTATTTTTTAAGAAATTGGCAGTATCTTTGTCATCATCGCTATCACCACTTGTTATTCCAGCCTTCGCAAGTGCAATACCAAGTATATATAACATAGTACCAGCAGTAGCTTTACCTAAGCTTTGGACAAATTCATGTTGCATAGTGGCAGTGTATTGTCCATTTGTAAGCGACCTCTTTAAATTAATACCTTTATTTATGGCACTAACCAAACCGGCGGGTGAATAATCAACAATTGCCTTTGTTAAATTAGCTGGTGTTTTGGCAAATGGTATCAATACATCACCAAGACCATAACCATTAACATTTAATTTATTTAGTCCTTTTCTTACACCCAAAACAAATCTAGTATAATTATTATTATCATTCCATGTTCTGGATAAAGCCTCTTGATGTGCTATATCTATCATTTCTTGTGTGATTTCGGTAGTATTGTTTAATGCTAATTGGTTTTGTAATGAATTTTCAAAAGCCGCCTCACTAAATACTCTATCACCAACATCCATAACATAATTTAATAAAGACTCTGTTCTATTTAGAGTCCTTCCAATTAAATTCTTTTCACTAAATGATTTACCATCTGATATTTCAAATCTATTACCTTCCATATCTTTAGTGTTAATTCCTTTTTTATAGTCGTTAGTAGCCTCATAGGCTCCTTTTTTAATACCTTCTAGCATTGCTTTTATATTTGTATTACCAGTAGTTCTTACTCCTGTCTTTTTTGCGATTAATTTATCCGCATAACTAGAAAATAAATCTCCAAAAGAGTTAATTGGCATTATCAAAGCATTGCCTGCCACGTTTCTTACTTGAGTCTTAGGATTAAACAACATAGATATTCTCATCCAAGATTTAATTTTTGCACCTTTTTCAGGTGGTAGTTTATCTGTCATTAATTTTTGTATTTCTGCAAGTTTAACTCTTTTATCATAGCCATCTTCCATATTTTGTACTTCTTGCATTGTATCCATGATAAACTTTACCTCATCAGGCTTTAAGTCAAAGTCTTTTCTATATTTATCTATCCATTCTTTAGATTTATTCTTAATCATTTTGTCATAAGCTTCAGATAATTCAGATTGAGCATATTTTACCATACCTTCAGGTGTCATTCTTTCCATAATATTAAATGCCTGTACTGTTTGACCAGCAGTTGTTCCAATTTCTCTCATTTTTTTAGCAACTTCTACCATACTATCATAATCACCATTATCAGCATATTGTTTTAGTAAAATCCAGCCTTCTGCTACATCTGTAGCATTTGCATTCTTACTATCTTGTTTTACCCACCTTAATGTTTCCGAACTGCCACCATCATTTATTTTTTTGAAAGCCTTTTCTAAACTTTCTTTATTAGTTACTTTGTCATAATATCTAACATCTTCATTTGAAAGTATTTCGGCTTTTTGATCTACATTTAACATATTAACTTTATCTTTGATGTTTTTAGCGAAATGACTATCGCCATCATTGACCTTATTTGTATTTACCCTTGTAGGTAATATTGGTGTAGTATTAGCATCATTTTGTGTTAATTTTGATATTTCATTTGGATTTAAAATACTACTTTTCTTAGAACCATTTTTTATATCTTCTCTAATAGGTAATTTAATATCAGACATTTTAGTTTTTGTTCCTGCTGATGGAAAATTATCTTTTAAATATTCATTCCACTCTTTAGTGTTTTGAGAATATTTAGTAGGTAAAACATCATAAACTTTTGCATATTGGCCTTGTGTAGGATCTATCCATGCAACGTCATTGATATTTACTTCTTTTGAATAAATTTTACCATTACTAGAATAACTTTCTGCTTCCATTTTAGATGGAGATACAAATATGCCTTGTTTTATAGGATACGAAGAATACACAATAATTTTCCCACTATCAATAGCATTTTCTATATCTTGCCTTGATAAATCAGGATTATATTCATCATAATCAATCCAATCACTATCATTTATTGTTTCTTCTAATGTTTTGATGTCTTCTACATTTCTTATCCAAGTATGATAATCATCATTAACAGAATTGTTATTTTTAATTATTTTTAATTGTTTTTCTTTTAAAGAAAAAGAACTATTATTTAGTTCTTGTGCATTATTTTTATTTATTGGAATAGAATATTTAGTAGTAGATGATGTGCTATTGACATTATTGGATGACTGTGGTATATTATTTGCAACGGAATTGACCAACGATGTGGTGAAAGCATTAGCTGATGTACTACGATTTTGGTCAATTCTTTTTATGTTTGTTATATCATATAACGTTTTTTTATTTTCACTTTTTGCAATATTTACTAACCCATTAAATAAATTATCACCAACTTTAAATGTTGTTTCATAATAATCCCAGCCATCTTTGGCAAATGGATGTCTGCCATCATCAGGTTTACTATATTTGTAATTAGATATTACTAATAGATTATCCAATTCAGTAGATGCTTTCATTTTTGAACTTTTGGTAGTAGTTGGTAATTGATTTTTAGGATGAGTATATTCATTTGCTGTTTTTGAAGTAACTTTGATATTTTCATCATTTATATCAATACCATTTTCTCTAAAATTATTCAAAATATATTGCTTTGCTATTTTAACTTGTTCTGATATACTTTTGCCCTCAAATATATCTTGATTTGTATCAACTTCAACATATTTATTACCTTTACTATCTTGCTGAATACTAAACATTTTATCTTTAAGATTACTTCTATTACTGTAATAAGCATCTTCCCACATTGTTTTTAGTTTTTCAACAAAACTTACATACTCATTAATACCAGTACCCTTAATTTTCTCTGCTAATTTTCTAATATTATTTAGTATTTTCTTAAATATATTTGGTTTCTTTTCAACAACTGATTGAATAAATTCTCTATTGCCAAACAATTCACCACATACATCTGCTACGACTTCATCTGATACATCATTAGTTTTATATCTTTCCTTTAATGATTCTAACGATTTTTCAAAATCAGAATCTCGTTTAGCATAATCAAGTATTAATTTTTTCATTTCTTTTGTTGCTATGTCGTGAGTTATTTCATGGACAACCAAAAACTCAACATAATTATCAGCATTAGGATTTAATTCAATTATAGTTTTACCATTTTCCTTTGTAATTAATCCATTAACAGGTACACCTTGTTCATTAGTTATATTAGGATTAAATCTTATTATATAATTCCTATCTTTTATTATGTTTTCTAGTAGCCTAATAGTGTTGTTTGACCTAGCAGTATTGTTTAAATACATGCTTGCAGTCCTTCTTAATTCATTTATATTTGCATTAGAACTTTTAACGTATTGATAATTGCCTATTGGAATACTATAATTAGCATTATTAACACTAGTCACATCTACACTTCTTAGTTTTTGAAGAGCATTTTCAATTGAAGCATATTGTTGTCTAGTTAAATCTTTAGTTGTAGTAAAACTCATGTCTGGTCTTACTTCACTTACATAATTCATAGCAGTAGGCACTTTTATACCAACTTCATTTAATATTGTTTTAATGTAACTACCTTTATAACTTTCAATATTAG
>CAMELE010000103.1 GCA_945923475.1 uncultured Mollicutes bacterium | reverse complement strand
GGGATTGTTATTCCTTTTAATTATTTTATTTGTCTACTTTAGAGATATCATATCAGACCTTGTTGTCCTTTTTGCTTTTCTAATAGTATTGGAATTAAGGATTATTACAATGTAAAGATAAATAACAATATCATTAGAAAACATAAACTATTTGTAGAAATAAGAATGTGTCGATATAAGTGCAAGAGTTGCTGTAAAACTTTTAAGCAACCCTTCTCTTTGTACAATAACAAATCTCATATTTCTTTACGAGTAAAAGAAATTATTCAGAATATGCTTCTTGATCCTATATCAATGCAATATATAGCAAAGGAAACGGGAGTAACAAGACAAACTGTAATTAATATTCTTGATGAAATGCCTGATGCTCAAAGATTAAAATTACCTAGTGTATTATGTATTGATGAATTTCATTTTTCTAATGCTAATACAAAAGCAGGTAAGTATCCTTCTGTAATATCAAATCCATTTAAATCTGATATGAATGAAACATATAGATATGTTCACGATGCATTTTTTTACAACTCTATCCATATAGTTGATCATTTCCATGTTGTTAAACTATTTACTGAAGCTGTTCAAAATGTAAGAGTTCGTATTATGAAAAACCAAGACAAAAATACTTATGCATATAAATTTTTAAAGAAGAATTGGAAATTATTTCTTATGAACAAATACGATTTAGAAAAACTAACTTACGTAAACAATAGAACTGGTGTTGTTCATAATTACGCAGATAAAGTAGATTTAGTTCTTAAAAATTATCCAGAGTTAGCTGAAGTATATTATGCAAAAGATCTATTTTGCTATAAAACACTTAAACTTAAAGACTATGATGAAACGAAAAAAACAATAGATTTCTTTATTAATAATTTTTCTAAATCAACATGCGTTGAACTCACCAATATTGCAAATACATTTTCTAATTGGTATGAGGAAATAATAAATGCATATTCAAAAAATTCATTTGGAGTTGTACTAACTAATGCAATAGCTGAAAGCAATAATAACTATATTCAAAAATTAATAAATATTAGTTATGGATATACAAATTTTAATCGCCTTCGAAAGAGAATTTTATATATTTCTTCCAATAGAAAAAGGGTGTCAGATTAACTCCGATCACCCCATAAGATTTTACAGAACCTCCTTAAATATCGGAATCTAGTTTGTCAAAAACTTTTTCTTCTTATAAAACTGAATTTACTTTGGCAACTAATAATTAAATCTTATTTTAAAAAAAGAAAAGGTAAGCCTACCAATTGAGTAAACTTACCTAGTTTTGCTTGTGAAAGTAATTTGCTAATTATTGAATATATTGTTTATTAATTGTTTATAATTTTCTTTTTTATATGTTTTGTCATTAAAAGTAATATATGAGCCATCATGATCATTAATTACAATTTTCAACAAAATTTCATCATTATTCTTATATCCATTACCAGAAAAAGTTAAATTGTTTTTTAAGAGAAAATAAATTATTTGTTCCATTTGGTCATTTTTAAATATAATTTTATACTTTTCTTCTTTGCCCCTATTTAATAAATTTTTAATAGTAGAAATTAATTCAAATGAACAATTCATATTATATAAATCATCAATAATTGAATTATTTTTTACATTAATAAAAATAGTGCCTTCATATCTTGCTATATCATCTGAAAATAACTTAAACATTTTAATAATTTTTATAATTTGCTCACTTTCATTTTTAAACAATGAGTTATCTAAACAAACACAAACGCCATATTTAGTTTTAACAAATTTTACTTTTCTCATTAAAATCCTCCTATAACTCCACCTGCAATCATGCCAATTGGAAAATGATTAATTGTACGTCCTAATAATTTCAAGTGAATATGAATCATATTTCCAATTTCGGAGTCAATTCTATTAAATCTACCAAATTTAATTAATGTACCACCTGTATTTGGGTTTCCAGCAGCATTTGGAGACCATAATTTCACTCTTCCTATTTGTGCACCATTGAAATTTGGGGCAAGTGTTCTTGTTATTTTCATCGCTCCGCTCAACACTTGACCAGCACCAGCGAAAATTCCACCCCACATAAATCCATCGGCAATACCATTAAGCATTCCATCAACCGCTCCTTCCCAGGATCCAGATGTAATACCCCCAACAGCAAAACCAATTCCAGCACTAATAGCAGTACTTATTCCAACTTGTACCAACGAAGAAACCGCAGCAGTCCCCATTGCACTTAAAGCAGCCGCCATTCCAGCACCACTAATAAGTGTTGCAACCCCCATAGTAAGTACACCCAAAGCAATAGCTCCAGCTCCAATAGCTAATTTTACCCAGTTATCACTAAACCATTCTCCAACACCATTCCAAAACGATTTCCAAGAATGTCCACTAGGATCCCACATATTCACCGGATCATTTCCACAATAAGCAAATAGATTCAAACCATTAATACTTTCTATCTCTAGATAATCAATTGAATCAGGGCTAATAAACCTACCACAATCAGGATTATAATAACGAGAAGAAAGCCAATATAGACCTGTTTCCTTATCATAATAGTAAGATTTATAGATGAATGGGTTAATATTTGAAATAGTAGTATTTGATGAAGTAGTACTTAATAACTTACCCCATGCATCGTAACTATATTCTAATACTTTGTTTTTGTTTTGGTCAACTATTCCATAAATTATACCAAGAGCATTCTTTAAGTAGAAATAAGGGGTATCGTTATAATAGAAACCAAATAAATTATCATTTTCATCATATAGGAATCTTAATGTATAAGAAGAAGTAATTTCTGCTTCTAACTTACCATCTAGATAAACATATGATGTATTTCCTTTTCTTGTTCTTCTTCCAAAAGAGTCGTAAGTAAATGAGGTAGTTACATTAGTTAGTTTATTTTTAATAGAAGTAATATCTTTTCCTGTATAGATAAAACTTAATCCACTTGTAGAAGTACCAAACTCTAATATTTTGTAAGGGTTAGTAGAATCATAAGAAACAGGGATATTATTTATTTTTTCTAATCTATCTAGGTAGATAAATGTAATTGCTAAACACAATTTGTTGCGCTTATCTCATATTGAATTTGCCTAAGATAAAAAACATACATTCTTATCAATGAATAATTAGTTGAATTCCTTTTTCTTCACATATTTTTACTATATCTTTTAATTCGGCATGACCTATAGCCTTGTATTCTTTTATGTTATTTTTACTATAAGTAATGAACATTGCCTTTGGGCATGTACATTGAAACATAGCAAGCCATGATATAGGAGAAGTGATTTTGTAATACTCGATTTTTTCAATGTCCGTTATTTTAACTGATAATACTTCGTCATTACTTGTTAAATTAGGGTATAATATTTCTAATGAGTCATTACATACTTTAAGATAATATTTCTTGTTTTTTGATTCCCTAATTACCATCCAAAATGAAAATATATATAAAAGCACAAAGCAACATAATATCACATATAATTGAATTTCATTAAATAATATACAAGAAATTATCAATATAATAATTGATGGAACAAAAAGAAATGAACAAATAATTAATAGTGGCTTTAAAATTGCTTTATTTAAATAAATCATCAAAATTTATCCTCCAAGATCTTCTTTATATACGAAATCATAATTTTCATTGGCAATACACCAAAATATGCAGACCCTACTTGAAACAATAAAAATTTTTTTAAATTGAAGTTTGCGCCAGGAGTTTTCAATTCTAGTGCTCCACCACAAAATCCTCCAACAAATGAAATTAATCCACTAGCCATATTTGTAAAACCTTCGATAAACATATGAGATAATTCGAATTTTTCGGAATGACTAATACCTGTTTTTACAGAGTATCCAGCAATTCCGGTCGCGAAGGCCCCTAGCCCAGAGATAGTTAGTGCTGTACTACCACTTATAGTAGTCCCTAATAAAGTTAACGATTCTCCGGCTAACATAGCTGTTCCAAGCCCTGCACCTAATGTTGCTGCTAATCCAATTCCAGCCCCCGCAATAGCTCCACCAATTGCTTTTCCTACATAATCAGTCCAATCACCGTTAAACCAAACGCCATCTGATTTATAATCCGAATAAGCAGCTGAGCCCAAGCCAATTGCAGCGCCAATTCCTGCGCCAATTCCAATACCAGTTAACAAAGCTGCAATTGTAATTACAAAGTGCCCACTAGGATCCCACATATTCACTGGATCATTTCCACAATAAGCAAATAGATTCAATCCATTAATACTTTCTATCTCTAGATAATCAATTGAATCAGG
>CAMELE010000102.1 GCA_945923475.1 uncultured Mollicutes bacterium | reverse complement strand
AATTTAATCAATCAGCGCAGCAATGCCAAAACAGGGTGTTTTCAAAAAACGAAAGGTGTTTGCATTTTGTATTAAAATGGTTCATCTTTGCCAAAATGAAAGCAATGCTTTGGTACAGTAGAAATACTCTATCAAGGCTTTTTTAACTTATTTTAGGCATTTTTGGCGTATTTTTAAGCTTTTTGAGTTAAAAATTAAGCGTTAGAAGTGTATTTGTATCATTTTCAAAACCTACTATAAAATGAAAGGTGCTACTGTTAAACGATAGCTATAACTGTTAAACGATAGGGTGGTACTGTTAAACGAAAGGTCTATAAACAATTCCATATATTGATGTTTTTGCTAGAATAGATTCTATCTTTTAGTGCTGACATAAAAAATTATGGTAGATTTGTAAAAAATGCGGATATGATTGTGGAACCGAAATTAGGCTTAGAGCTAAAGGTTCATGATATCCTACTAAGTGTGCTTTGAAATTAGCAAATAGAGATAAAAGTAAAAAGGTGTTAATCATAGATACTGGTGAAGTGTTTAAATCTGTAGAGATGCTGCTGAAAAATATGGAACATCAATGGATAACATCAATAATTGTGTAAGAGGAAAGAGTAAAAATGCTTGTGGACATTATTGAAAATATTTATAGTTTCTAAAATATTGCTGGGTGTGATATAAAATATTGCACCAATTTTTTCTTTTTCAGCATTACAGCCCCTTTTTGCATTTATTAATACTATGTGGTATAATTTGTTAAAATATTAATCAAAACGGGAGAAAAAAATGATAATAGACTATGAAAATGGGAATGAGTTTTTAAAAGATAATATAGAATTTTTGAATACTAATGAATACTTGACAACATTTTTTAAACTAAATGCACCAAGCATTTTAAGTAAGTCAAAAAGTAATTACGCAATAAAGTGTGAAAATAATGGCTATAAGCTTGTTACATTAAGAATGCAGTCTTATTCAACACTATTTTTTGGTGATTTAGAATGCATTAATGAAATAGTTTCATATTTAATAAAGAATAAATATGAGCTTAATAATTATTTATGTGAGCTTTCGTTAGGTAATAAACTTTCAGATGTTCTTCTAAATGAATATCAGCTTGATTTTTATGAAGCACTCGCAATGGATTTTATGAAGGCAACACAAATAAGTGAACCATCATCATATGAAATAATAACCGCAAATGGTGAAGATATAGATGATATAATTCAGTGTATAAATATGTTTTCGTCTGAATGTGGGTTAAATAATAATGTAAGTAAAGAAAAAGTTCTACAAGAAATATCAAGTTA
Source organism: uncultured Mollicutes bacterium (assembly GCA_945923475.1). Taxonomy (GTDB): domain Bacteria; phylum Bacillota_I; class Bacilli_A; order Acholeplasmatales; family Anaeroplasmataceae; genus CAG-307. The sequence goes on along the minus strand of CAMELE010000102.1, from coordinate 2,979 downwards.
TAGAGTTATAAAAAAAGATGGAAAAATTGCTTCAATGGCAAAAATTGCACCTTCAACGTCTCATGATTTAAAGATATCTGAAGTATATACTAAAAAAGAATATAGAGGCTTAGGATTAGCTAGAAAAGTAGTAAATACAGTTAAAAATGAGATTATTGGATGTGGTAAAAATGCCACATTGAATGTAGATAAACATAATCCAATTACTAATCATTTATATACGTCTTTGGGCTTTAAAAGATTATTTTCACAAAGTGAGTTTAGAAAAAGATAATTACTTATAAATAAGCTTTTTCATTTGGTAGTATGGAAAAGAGTAATAAGAATTTTAACAAATGGGTTAGGCTTGGTATTGCATTTGTATTAGTATTATTATTTCAATTTGTATATACAAAATCATGCCATTATATACTTATATTGATTTCTAAAATAATAAAAGGATTAACAAACGATGAATATCTAATGATTCACCATCTCATAATGTTCATTATCGCTTTTATTCCAACTTTTATAATCAGTTATAAGAAAAAAATGAATTTTGGATACCATAAGGGTACATTGAAGCCATTTTTAATATGTTTAGGAATTTTATCAACTTATGAAATAATTATTACAATAATTCAGGTTTTATTTGGACTATCATCTGAATTTAGGCTTGATACTATTATTTTCCAATTATTATTTTCAGGTTTAGGCGAAGAAATTTTATATAGGTCTATTCCAATTGCTATATTTATATACGCTTTTAAAGGTGACACAAGTATCAAAATTAAAGAAAAATTTGATTTGGATTTCGGAGTTTTATTATCAGCTGTTTTATTTGCAATAGCACATATTAATATAAACTTTAGTCCGTTTAGTGTTAGTGCGTATTGGCTACAGTTATTAAACTGTTTTATTACTGGGATAGTAATAGGATGTTGTTATAAAAAAAGTAATTCTATCTGGCAATGTATGATACTTCATGGGGCTGTTAATCTAATCATAGTTATAATTCCAATGATTGCATATTTTTTGTAAATTATAAAGATAGAGCAAAAAAGGAGAAAGTATAATGATGTTTGTATTTGAAAAAACAAATGAGATGTGTGTAGATTTGTTAGAATCACAATATAAGCAAGTATCTAGTAAGGAAAATATTAAGAAGACTTTACTTAAAAATGAAGCAATAGGATTTAATATTAAATTAACTGATGAAATAATTGGCTTTGCAATGATAAGAAAGTATGAAGAGGGCGGCTTCTTTTTGTGGGATTATGCTATAGATTATAAATACCAAAATAAGAAGTATGGAACAAATGCATTAAAATCCTTTATAAAATATTTGGAGGAACATTATGGGGCTAATGAAGTATCTACAACATATATTTATGGAAATGAAATAGCTGCTCATGTTTATGAAAATGTTGGCTTTGTTGAAACTGATGTTGTGGATGAAGATGATATACATGAGGTAAATATGTTACTTTTAGTAGATAATTTGAAATTATAGAAATGAACATGATTTATTAATGAGGAACAATTATGATATCAAGAATAGAATATAATGAAAAATCATTAAAGCATTGTCAAAATTACTCTACTATTATAAAATGGTATCAAGATTATGGTATGGTCAAGCAGGCAGATAACATAGATAGGATATACGATTTACAATTATTAAAGCCAATGTGTAATTAGTAAGCACATTGATACATATGGTGATTGTGAGAATCTATATTCATGTAAAAAAATAAAAATGATTATTTCTAACAATAAAGATGCTTTCGATAGACTAAAAAAGATGCTTTCGATAGACTAAAGAAAATAAATAATTAATTCTATAAGATGATTAGTATTATTTTAAGCATTTTTAATATTATGGTATAATAGGCTAAAAGTTAGTTATATAATATTGTGTGATGGGGATGTATACATTGAAAAAGGTGTTTATAATTATTACAAGTGTTTTATTAGTATTAATGTCAGCACTTAATGTCTATTTTATAATCAAAAGTAATATTGCACCATTAAATCCTATTTCTGAGTTAAAAGATTTTACAAATGATCTTAGTGAAGGAGTTTTAGGATTTATTATATTTTTTTATCCGATATTATTTATAATCATTGTAGTTTTTGATTATATTGTTATATTAATATCATTATATTTAACAGTAGCCTTTATTATTACAATGATTTTGGGAATAGCCAATAAAAAAAGAAAAATGTATAATGTGTTATATTTTATTGTTTTTGGAATTTCTTGTATCGAACTTGTATTTTTAACGCCAGGAAAAGGTAGAAAACCTATTGAAATTGTTGGTTTTATAATATTCTTTTTGTTTATATTAACATCAATTATTTATGGTGTTATAACGCTTGTAAAAATAAATAAAGAAAATAACCATCAGAACGTCTGATGATTAACAATTAATTTGTATTAGCTAATATGATTAAGAAAATAATGCTACAATAATGAGACCAATTGCGCCTCCTACAATTGGGATAATTGAACAGTGCAATTACTAATAAATTGGTAAATTTTGAGAATAATTTACTAAATAGGGGTAGTCAAATCTCAACACCTATTTATAGGGATACCGAGCCTGGGGTTTCGTGTGCAAAAATTGGAGTTCAAACGTGAGATTTAGAAGAAGATATTAAAGAATATTTAAAATCAATTTATTATGGAATTATTGATAAAGATATTTGTAATAAGAGATCTAAAATCGATAAAGAAACATTTATATTGATTTCTGAATATATTATTAATAATGCTTCTAAAGAATTTTCAGCATCAAGTATTGTTGAGTATTATAATCAAAATAGTTCAGACACAATTTATAGTGAAAATGTTTATAGATATTTAGAAAAATTAGAGCAAGCATGTTTAATAAATATGGTCAAACGTTATGACATTGCAACTAAAAGAACCTTAAAGCATATTGAAAAACAATTTGTTGTTGATAATGGATTCTTTCTTGCTTGTAATGATTCTAA
>CAMELE010000101.1 GCA_945923475.1 uncultured Mollicutes bacterium | reverse complement strand
GTCCTAATATATCAGCTAATTCGTCTAAATCGATGCCATTTTCTTTACATTGTTTCGCAAATAAATGTCGCCAAGCATGTGCATGGATTTTGTTAGGATTTATTTTTGCCGCACGTGCTATTTTCTTTAACCACCGCCATATTGTCGATACATTTACCATCTTATCTGGATTGTTTCGCAAATAAGGATCAGTACTTCTAAATATTTGGCCTGTTTTGATTTTATTATCTCTACAATAATGCTTTAATTCACGTCTTAACTCATTTGTCATAATTAAGATTCTTTCTTTTCCTTTGTTATAGGCTCCTTTAATATAATTACTATCTAAATTTTCAACAGTAAAATATTTTAATTCACTAACTCTTGCTCCAGATGTTGCAAAAACTTTAATTATGTAATAGGCTTCCATATTATTTAACTTTTTAGCCCATCTTAACATTCGTTTATGTTCTTGTGGCTCGATATATTCTTCTAAATTAGATTTTTCCTGTTCTTCAAACAATTTAACTCTGTAATCTTTCATATCCAGGAAATATAAAAATTTATTTACAACTACAATAAATTGATTTCTTGATTTTAAGGCATATCCATCTTCTTGCATTTTCTTTTTCCAATCCATAACCAATTTTTTATTGATTTCAAATTCATTAGGCAAATAATCTATAAACTTATTAACTGCATTTCTATAACTCTGAATTGTTTTGTCTGCCAATTCTTCTAATTCTATATTTTCGATAAATTCATCTAATTTAGTTTTTAATTCTTCTTTATTCATGCCATATATTCACCTCTTTTCACCCTATATATTCGATGCAAGATATGTACTATATTATATTGCACATAACTATTATTAACTTTTGCTAGATTTTATAAGGCTTTAACGCCTATTTTTTATTTAAGATACTTTTTAAGATTTTTAGTACTATTTTTACACCTTGTACTAGCCTTTAATATTGGCAATTGTGATCCTTTATATTTAGGACAACTCATACACCAATTGCTAGGTCAAAATTTAAAACCATAATCACATATAAATATTGCTGATGGACTTGCTATATATAATGGCGATTTTCTTTTAATTCTACAAAACAATGGTATTTTCTTATTCATATTATCCCTCCAATATATCGTAAGTTTTATCTTCTATAGTAAATTTGTGATTATCTAATATTTTTATATGAATCATATCTTTTTCTTTTATCCGCTTTTCCTTTTCACTATATGGATGCATTGTTTTCACATCTATTTTTAAAGATTGAAAGTTATACTTATTTATTAAATTGCGAGTGGATTTAAGCCAATCAATATATTCTTTATCATTTAACATTTTTTAAATCCTCCAATATTCCTTTTGGTGTTTCCAAATTATCACCATATAACATATTTTTTTCTATTTTATTTGTGAATTCATCTATCGTCATTAGTATTACATCTGCTCTACCAAAATAATGACCATTTGCTCTGGCACGATGTGTTATTACTCTTTGTTTCTTCTGTCTTGCTTCCAAAATAGTTTTTAGATATTTTCTTTCATAATCAAACAACTTTATATTCAAGCTTTTTTCAATTTCTGTTATAAATTCATCAATATTAACCTTCATCTTCTGCCTCCTCACATATACTATATACTTTTAAACAACAATAAATAAATATTAATGTTAACATTATTTACTTATCCTTTCATCAAATACCTCAAATATATGATGACACCTAATATCTAGTGTAGGAACACATCCATATTCTCTAGTAATTGTTAATTTTATAATAGCATAAATATCATTACCAAATTGTAATCTAGGATTAGCATTTGGATTATCTAAAATAGGTGTTACATTATATTTTTTAAAAATATAAGTTGCTAATTTTATTAGTATATGCTTAATTATTCAACCTCTTTTAACTCGAAGAATTTATAATTGTCAAATTTTCTAAATTCTGCATATTCTTTCAAACCTTTAAGTTCATTAGAATAATAAGATTCCGTATGCCCTTTTTTTAAATATACTAATAACAAATATTTCATTTGTACCTCCTATAAATTGTTTTCATTTTATAAGCCGTTTATGGCATTATATTGATACTCCTGTTCTTCTTCTGATAAATGCTTATGTCTTACCATATATCTTTCAATTTCATTTTCTTTATAGTTTTTAATCCCGTTATATTCTCTTACATAAACATCGTAATTAAACTCTTTACCGGCATCTGCATTGTGTATCCAACACTTAACAATGACACCAATTTCTATTTTATCGACAACTACTATATCACCGAATGTAAATTTCATCTATTCACCATCCCTCCATTTGAATACTCTTTTCCAAAATTCATACATATCATAAAATAAATCATTTAATGATTCACTAATTCCAATAGCTACTGGATTAATTAAATCAAACATACATTTTAAAACTTGAATTATAACAAATACTGGTGTTAATAAAATAGTTATTATTTCTTTCATTCTTCCTCCTTTTTATATAAGTTCAATGTTTCATATCCCAGTATCTTTCACATCTCTTATCTTTAAAAAATTCGTTTAATGGTAAATTATAGCATCTATAATCATTTAACATTTCTAAAAAAGTACAGAAAAATATTATTAAAGCTAAACAAATAGCGACACACATCATTATTGCAGCAATTTCTAGTATTTTTTTATTTTTCATTTTTTCACCTTCCTAATCTTTATTTTCTTGATTCACTTTATCATCTTGTTTTAAGTAAACTTTTCCTAAATAGATGGCCATTGTTGGACTTTTTTCTGCTAATTTGAATTGTAAATTTCTAATTGATATTTTGCCTTTATTAGATAATCTTCTATATACCTCCTCAAAATCATTATGATAAACATTCTTGCACCACACTCTTATATGTTCCTCTGATACTCCAAATGCTCCAGAAATTTCTTTTAATTCACATTGCAATGCACATAATCTCTCGAAAGTATCTTTTTTTATGAAATTATCATTCATAACTATTCCTCGTTGATTAGTTCGGCTTTCTGATTAGTAAACTTTTCCCATCTATCAACAATAACATCGCAATATCTTGGATCTAATTCCATAATAAAGGCTTTTCTATTAGTCTGCTCACAAGCAATCATCGTCGTCCCGCTACCTCCGAAAAGGTCCAATACAATCTCATCTTTCTTACTTGAATTGTTTATCAAATAAGCGATTAAATCAATAGGTTTCATAGTAGGATGCTCTTCATTTCTTATTGGCTTATCAAACTCTAATACCGTACTTTGTGACCTATCATTTATGAAATAATGGCTTGCTCCTGGCTTCCATCCATATAATACTGGCTCGTGTTTCCAATGATAATCTTGTCGTCCCATAACAAATGCATTCTTTACCCATACTAAACACTCGGCTAGTTTGAATCCAGAACTCATCATTGCTTTTCTAAAATTCAAACCTTCTGTATCTGCATGGAATACATAAATGGATCCTCCGTCTTTTATGGATTCATATAAATTTATAAATGCTGATTCTAAAAAACTATAAAACTGATTATTTTCCATATTGTCGTTCATAATTTTAAGATTATCGCCTGTTTTTCCCTCATAATTGACATTGTATGGTGGATCAGTAACAATTAAATCTGCTAATTGATTATTCATCAACTTTTTAACATCATCGGTATTGGTACTATCGCCACACATCAAATAATGATTTCCTAATTTATAAATATTTCCGGTTTTTGTTTTTGGATCTTCTGGTAATTCTACCTCATACTCATCATCGACAACATTATCTAAAATATTGCTTATTTGAAAATCAAATAATTCCATGTCTATATCTTTGATGTTTTCTAATTCAAGGTTTAGTAAGTCAATATCCCATGATGCTAATTCTGCGGCTTTATTATCAATAAGCCTAAAGGCTTTTACTTGCTCATCGCTTAAATCGTCAGCAATGATACATGGTATTTCTGTTATATTCAATAATTTAGCAGCTTTATAACGAGTATGCCCTGCAACAATAACATTGTTCTTATCTAATACTATTGGAACTTTAAATCCGAATTCTTTTATTGAATTTGCGACATACTCAACTGCACCGTCATTATTTCTAGGATTATTTTCATACATTTTGATTTCTTCAATATTTTTGTTTACTATTTCCATAACATCCTCCTATAAAATAATCCCTTTTATTCTTTATCTTTTATCACAAATGGAACTATGAATAATAAATCTTCTGTGAATTCTTTATCTAAATTCAAACAAAATGTTCCTGAATTGTTTTCATCATAATTTGTTAAATATACATTTCCTTTGAAAGAAA
>CAMELE010000100.1 GCA_945923475.1 uncultured Mollicutes bacterium | reverse complement strand
CAGATCCGATAGCTTTATTCGATGAAGAGTTAGAGGATGATGTTGCAAAAGTTGGTTATGCAGTTGTTGGAAGGTCTGTAGTTGCAGGTAATTCAATTACCTATGCAGAAGTAGAATTAGGATATGAAGAATGGAAAACAGGTGATTTAATTACCGCCGATAAGTTAAATAGAATTGAAGCTGCAATATATGAACATACACAAATGTTAGATGAATTGCTTTATAAAGCTATTACAATTAATAATTTTTCAATTTCTAAATCTACAGCAGAGTTAGGAGAAAAACTAATTGGATTAATACTAAATTGGAGTTGTAATAAAACACCTACTTATCAAAAACTGGATAATGTTTTAATTGATAATGAATTAAGAAAATATACAGTTGAAAAGGAAATTTCCTCAAATACTTCTTTCAAACTAGAAGTAAGTGATGGAAAAACTACTGTAAATAAAACTGCAAGTATAAACTTTTATAATGGTCGCTATTATGGAGTTTCAAATTTAGAAAACTATGATAGCGATTTTATTTTATCTTTAAATAAAACTTTAACTAATAGCAGAGCTTGTAGTTTTACAGTTAATTGTGGGCCAGGGCAATATATATTCTTTGCTATTCCTACTAGATTTGGAACACCTACTTTTACTGTAGGGGGATTTAGCGGAGGTTTTAATAAGATTAATACTATAAGTTTTGTTAATAAGTTCGGATATTCTGAAAGTTATGATATTTGGAAATCTACTAATAGCAACCTAGGAAATACAACAGTAGTAGTAGGGTAGGTGATTAAATGGCTATTGAATTAATTGATAAGATTAAACAGAAAAATGGTGGAACTTTCAAATTAATTGATGCATGTGATGTTGAGATGAAAGATGGAAGTGATCTTGAAACCTATCTTGAAAATTTAGAACCAGGAAGTGGTGAATGTACTTCTACTGTTTATGCAGGAAATGAAGAACCTGAAGATGAAAATGTAGTTGTGTATATAGATACTAATGATGATATTGGTGAAGCTAATAACAATATTTCAGGAACTGTATTAGAAGAAATACAAGCTATGTTTAAATTTCTTAAAGGGAAAATAGATGCATTAGAAGCTGATAATATTATATTAAAAGCTGAAATTGAAGCATTAAAACAAGGGCAAATAGTTGTTCCGGACCCAGATGAAGAAGTCGTTACTATTACCGGTGCTGTATTATTACCAGATGGAACGCCTTTATTGTTTGATGATGAATCCTATATGCTTTATGGAAATGGTAGCATTTCATCTGCTGGAGGTACAGGCGAAGATAATATTTCTGTTACTGGAGCTATTTTATTAGATGATGGAACTCCACTTTTATTAAATGATGGTGCAGTTTTATTGTATGAGAATGGAAAAGTAACAACTGAATCTACAGCTGGAACAGTAGAAATAAAAGGTGCTATTTTACTAGATAACAACTCACCTTTACTGCTAAATAATGGTGATTATTTATTATATAACAATGGAGAAATAAAGGAGTGATAAAGTGGCTACAAATGTTACAGGTACTAAAATAACTGAATTATCTCAAAAAGCTAGTGTGAATAGTACAGATAAAATAATGGTTATAGACGGGACTGAAGCTAAATTAGTTGAAGTTAGCTTATTAAAGGGCGCTGATAATTTAACAGGTGAATATGTTGAGCTTAATGGATTAGATGGTAATTTATATAGGGTTTATGTAGATAGTGAAGGTAAAGCCAAGGCTATAAAAAGTGAAGCATTTACAGCTAATCCACCAAGTGTTGATAACAATCTTGAAGGGAAATATCAGGCCTTAATCATAAATCAAATGTGGGGAGGTGGAGAGAATTTAACCGGGACTGCTGTATCACATAGTTTTATAGAACTTTATAATTTAAATAAAGAAGAATTAAATTTAAAAGGTTTATATTTATGGTATAAGTCTGGAACAAGTGCTTGGGAAAGTTTAGAACTACAAGGGATTATTCCCCCATATTCAAGTTTTTTAATTAGAGGAGCTGAACACAATTCTATTTATAAAGATGATTGCCGTCTTAAGATAGAGGATTATGACCAACTTTTCCTTGATACTAATGGAAATCCTAAAAAGTTTTCTAGTAATGGTATGAGTGTATATATTTCAATAGGAAATGAAACACCTGCAGTAAATCCATTAAGAGCTATTGTAGATAATTTAGGGGTATCACAAAAACAACCAGCATATGTTGACCTTATGGGTTGTGGGGGAACTGATACATCTACACATACAGTAGCAGCATATGAAACTAATTATAGATTCGGAATGTCTAAAAATTGTGCTTGCAGAAGAATAGATTTTTATAACGGGGGAACTGCATTAGATATATCAGGTTACTCAAATGGTACAGGAGATAATGCAAGTGATTGTGAAATTATAGACTACTCTACTTGTGAAGTAGAAAAATATAGACCTAGAAGTTCTAAAGAAGGACACTGGGATATGTTTGTTTCAGCAGAGCAGTATAATTGGAACACAGCTAATGCATTTGTTTTAGGATTTGGTGAAGAAGTTAATACAAGAACTTTTACATGGCAGTCTCAAATAATGAAAGATGGATATGTAAAATATAAAAAAGTTGGAGATGTTGATTTTAAAACTGTAAAAGCTGAAACTACATTCTTACAACATCCTGATTGTGCAGTATCTAAACATTCATGCATTATTAAAAACTTAGATGATGGTGAATATATTTATAAAGTTGGTAATGAGGGATATTGGAGTGAAGAAGAAAAGTTTGAAGTAAAAACTTATAACACTGCAAATGGTGATGAAATTAATATTTTATGGTGTTCTGATGAACAAAGCTGGATTAAAGAAGAAATGAATGCATTTGCAAATGTATTTGATAGGATAATTAATGAATGGGAAATTGATGAAAGTGGAAAGCCTACTTTTGATTGGATATTAGAAACAGGTGATATAAGTCAGAATGGGCGTAGGAGACCAGAGTATACTTGGTACTTTGATAGTTTACAAGGTATGAATAAAAGAGTTCCTATAATGGCTACAATGGGTAACAATGATTTATTGGAAAAGAAGTATGGTCAATGTTTTGCTAACTTCTTTACCAATGAAAATCAATGGGCAAATTCTGTTTATCATTTTAGACAAGGTAATACAGAATTTGTATGTCTTAATAGTAACACAGATTATGATTATGTATCAGGTTATGGTGCATTAGGAAATTATCAATCTACAGATGCATTTTTACTGGATCAAGCAAATTGGTTAGATGAATACTTAACATCATTAAATTCAAGTGATAATAAACCAGATTTTACAATTGTATTTATGCATTTATCACCTTTTACTTGTGTAAGAACTAAGAGAGTTCAAGTATTTACTCCTATATTTGAAAAACATAAAGTAGATTTAGTTTGTTGTGGACATAATCATTGCTATACGAGAAGTTATTCTCTTTATACTGGAATGCAAGCAGTTACTGAAGCAGGGAGAATACAAAGTTATAATGATTATTATAACTTCACTAAAAAGGCTACTACACCTTATGTAGATGAAACACAACTTCCTAATGCTATAACTGGTGGAACTGGAATTAATCATACAGAAGATAAAGCAAATGGTACTGTTTATATTCAATGTTCATCTAGTGGATGGAAAAATAGTGGGAAAGAAACTACTATAACTAAATATCCAACAGAGGCCGTTGACGGATATGATTTTAATTGTAACGGCGCATCAAATGGTTTAGCATGGTGGTGTAAAATTGCTAATACAGTTAAAAAGCCTAATTACTGTACTATTAAAATTACTAAAGACAGTATAACTGTTAAGTCATGGCAAATAACAGGTGCTAAAGCTACTAAAATAATTAATGGAACTGAGTATGAGTATTCTCCAGCATTAGGTGAAACAGAGGTAACAAGAGAACTAATTGATGAAATCACAATAAATTTATCAGAGAGATCATAAAAAAATAAGTTCTAGGATTTCCTAGAGCTTATTTTTTAATTTGTTTAAAGGAGGACAGTATGAAGATAAAAATTAAAGATCCAGTAACCGGACAGTTTATATGGGTTCCTATACAAGCAAAAGATATAGCATTACTTGATTTAGAAGATAACTTTGAAAATAAAAATGTAGAAGCTGCATTAAGAGAAATTTCACAGAAGTTATCTAATAATGAAGGTATATTGGAGTTAAAGCAGCAGGTAACTACAAATACTAAAAAAATAGAATCTCATACTACTTCTATTAATAACTTAAGTAAAAAATATGATGACTTAGAAGAAAGAGTTGAATACATTGAAGCCAATGGAGGTGG
>CAMELE010000099.1 GCA_945923475.1 uncultured Mollicutes bacterium | reverse complement strand
AAAAATAGGCCATTTGGACACTGTATCAAAATTGGCCAACAAACACAAAAAGAAAGCAATGCTTTGATACAGCAGAAATGCTCTATCAAGGCTTTTTTTACTTATTTTAGGTATGTTGAGCCTATTTTATAGAAATTTAAGTTTTGAGAGTGTATTTGCCACATTTTCAAAATCATCTGTTAAACGGAAGGCGCAACTGTATAACGATAGCTATAACTGTTAAACGCTATGGTGGTAATGTTAAACGAAAGACCATTAATGTAAAACGATAGGTCGAAACCTGTTGTTAAAAGTGAGTAGTCTATGATAAAACTACATAGATATAGTTTGTTTTTTAATTTCAGTCATATAAAAGATATTAATAATAAAGAGGTGTTCACGACAGATGAAAAATGATAGTATAGAAACACAAATTAAAGTATTAATAGCCTAAATTATGCTTATTGCTTCGATAGTATATTTATTTTTTTGATAAAGAGCTTGAGTAGGAAATTCTAAAAATCGTTAGTTTATTTTTTGATGTCATGGGTATTTTTCTTTTCGCCAACTATTAAATATATTTATAATTGGTTTCAAAATTGCTCATTAGAAGAATCTGTTTATGCAGGATATCTAATAGGATATTATGGAATTGTTGATATTATATAAGTTGATTCTATTATTGGAATAATGTATTTTTTCAATAAGAAACTAATAAAGAATAGTAAATACTATAGTTTATCCCTCTATTTATATAGAAAATAATGAAAACAAAAATTTGAAACAAAATTCAACATTTTGTCCCTATTTGAAATTTTATACAAAGACAATCGAATTATTTTCGGTACATTAATAAAAAAAATGTCCCCATTGTTTTTTTTCATGATTGAAATAGTATTTTTTTGATGTTATTATTTACACGTCTTAATTAAGAAAACGTTTACAAAAGGAGAAAAAATAATGAAAAAGAATAAGTTAAGAGTATTAAGTATACTTGCTTTAAGCGGAATAGCTATAGCTAGTTTAGCTTCATGTAAGAATGATGTAGATGTAACATCTACGCCTAGTGTTACAACAAGTGCACCAACTACAAGTGCACCATCTACAAGTGCACCAACTACAAGTGCACCATCTACAAGTACACCAACATCAAGTGTACCAACAACAGTGGCACCTACAACAGTAGTACCAACAACAGTAGCGCCAACAACAGTAGTGCCAACAACCACTACCCCAGTTGAACAACAAAACCCAATTGAGATGAACGGCGTTGCATATAACACTATTAAAGATGCTTTTGCTGCAATTCCAACTTCTGGTGATACAAGTACTTATACAATTAGATTAAATAAGGGTACTTATAAAGAAGTAGGATTATCATATAATGGTTCTGCGACTATTCGTATTATCGGTAATACTGATGCCAAGTATGGTTCAGATGTTATTATCGAAGGTCGTGGAAGTAATATGTCTGCAATGAGAGGACGTGAATTACTTGAAATTCAAGGTACAGGAAACATTATTTTAGAAAATATTTCATTGGTAAGTGATTATTCTCGTTCTGAATCAGCTAAAGATGCACAAGCTGAGGTTCTTGGAACCGATACAAAAGGCAACACAGTTGCATATAACTGTACATTTAAATCACATCAGGATACTTTAAGAACAGCAGGTAAAGCATGGTTCTACGGATGCTATGTAGAAGGAGATACTGATTTCATTTGGATGGAAGCTGCTGGTTCCGTTGCATTGTATGAAAATTGTGAAATTGTATCTGTTTGGGATCAATATGCAGGAACTCATGCTTCATATGTATCTGCACCTAGAATGGCAATTTCATCAAAAGTAGGTAAGGGATTAGTATTCTATAATTCTACAGTTAGAGAATCTGATGAGGCAAAAGCGAATGGACAAGCTACATATTTAGCTCGTTCACCATGGACATCTGGATACTACAATCAAGTAGCATATGTCAATACAACTATTTCTGATGTTGAGCTTGAAAGTACTAGTAAGGCACCAGATGCTCCTTGGTATGGTAATATGATTGCAACAGACTATCCTCAAACAGTTATTGGTTGGAAGATGGATAGTGTTACAGCAGAATCTTTAGGTCTTTCTAGTAAGGATTATATCTTAGGATCAGATGTAACTAATAGCGAATATAATGGTAGAAGAGCTATTTTAAATAGAATATATAATACTGGAAAATTAAAATACGAAAAAGATGCTGCAAATTATTGGGATATTGATGCATTAATTACTGAATTAGGATATGTAGTTGATACTGACTCTTCTAAGGTTATTTTAGATGGTGAGGTATCTGCTGATCCTACAGTTTATAATTTTGATGGAAACACTGATTATTCAACAATTTGCAATGGCTTTGCCCAAGATAATGGTAAGCCTCACTATGTAGGACAAAATGGTGCTACAATTACAATTCCTGTTTCTGGAAAATGCTATGTAGAGGTTTATGGATATTATTGTGGTGTTGCTGAGGCTAAGGCTGATACTCAAGGCGTTTCAGTGATGTTCTTTAATAATTTTTCAACAGGAAGTCAAATTGAACAAGACTATATTGTTTATGATGAAAATGCTCGTGAATTTGTTATTACAGCAAAAGGAACAACATATATTACAAAGATTGTTGTAACTCCAGATTCAACTATTCCGGCTGCTACTCCAGTTAGGGAGATTGCTATTACTGCAAGTTCGAAAGTTCAAACTGTTGGTGTTGGAATAACGCTTTCTGCTTCAGTAAATAAGGATGCGACTAATAAGGCAGTTATTTGGTCATCTTCTGATGAATCAATTGCTGAAATTAATCCTTATACAGGAAAAATTACATTTAAGGCAGCTGGAAATGTTACATTTACGGCTACAGCATGTGATGGTTCTGGTGTAATAGCTACATATGAATGTAATCCTAAGGAAGCAAATTGGACAGCTGCAGAATGGTATACAACTGATAGTTCTGATATAGTTAATGAGGAAGGTGCTATTGGTATTGATAACTTTGGTACAAATAACTCTGCATACAAGAAAATAGGAACTAACTTTACATTTACAAATCTTTCTGGTAAAGAAATCACAACAGGTAATGGCCTAAAGCTTAATAGTTCTGGTATGTTGTCAATTGCTACAACAAAACCAGCCACTTTAACACTTATAACATGTGATGCTGGCAAGGTATTTGCAACACCAATTGTAAAAATTGAGGGTGGTACTGCAGTTGAACCTATATCTACAACAGTTGCAGAAGATGGAAAGACAATTACATATGTATATCAATTAACATCTGCAGGAATGTGGAATATTGAACGTGGTGATACATCACAAGAAAATAATCCTCTTCTTTATGCTAAGTGTGAATATAAGGAAGCAGTAATTTCAACTTCAACTGGTCTATCATTTAAGGGAACTCATTATACAGAAGGAAAAACAGGAATTGCAAATTCAAATATTATTTATCCAT
Organism: uncultured Mollicutes bacterium; assembly: GCA_945923475.1. GTDB lineage: Bacteria > Bacillota_I > Bacilli_A > Acholeplasmatales > Anaeroplasmataceae > CAG-307. The sequence continues at coordinate 969 of CAMELE010000099.1, read as the reverse complement.
CTGAAGCTATTGAAGCAAGTAGTTCAACAGTATACGTTAATGAATTCAAATTAACAAATTGTGCAAGTAACGGTAATGTTACAAACTGGTTAACATTTAGTAAAGGAGCTACTATTGAATTTAAAGTTAGTGGTGCTTGTACAGTATTAGTTGGATATTATTCAGCTTTACAAACTATTAAATTCAATGGTGAAGTAGTAGAAGGTAATAAGACTTCAGTTTCAAATGGTGGTGGAGATATCGTTCAATACGAAATTTCAGGAGCAGGTACTGTTACAATTGAAGCTTCAACAAATAATTACTTAGGATTTGTTGGTGTATTATTCAAAACTCTTGAGCAAAGAAAAACTGAGGCTTGTGCTCAATTAGATGCATTATATCCAGCAAATAAATATACTTTAAATGCAGATTATGCAACTGTATTAGCAGCTCAAAAAGAATCTATTAATGGTGCAGCAGATGCTGCAGCAGTAATTGAAGCTTTAGCTGCTGCAAAGACAGCAATGGATGCTTTAGAGGCAGATCCAATTCCTGAAGGACCAACTTATTTAGACACATTATCATATGTATTTGCCAATGTCGCAGCTGAATATGAAGATGGAGCATTAATTAATTCGATTCCTGGAGTTACATTTGAAAATTGTAAAAAGCATGATGGACAACATATTGCATTAAAAGAAAATAATAAGGTTACAATTTATCTACAAGCTAATACTAAATTGGTAGTAAGTATGTTATACAGTAATGGAGTAACATTAAATGGAGCAGAAGCTACTTTAGTAGATGGTATATTAACATATACTGCAACAGAAGATTGTGCTGTAGTGATTACAGGTGAAGCAGGACGTTCATACATTCAATCAATTAGTGTAGTTAAATATATAGATACATTATCATATGTATTTGCCAATGTTGCAGCTGAATATGAAGATGGAGCATTAATTAATTCGATTCCTGGAGTTACATTTG
>CAMELE010000098.1 GCA_945923475.1 uncultured Mollicutes bacterium | reverse complement strand
TTATTGTAGTTTATCCGTTAGAAACACCTTATGAAGTAGATTTAGGAATAGTAGATATGCTAAATACATATAAAGGGACAACACATATATTTAATAGTGTTGATACTAATATGAGTGTTACATACGTTAATGGATATGAAACGATAGATGAAGAATTTTTAAATGATGTTAATGTAAATGTTGCTAAAAAATATGGCCCTATAAATTCAATTGTTTTATCAAGAAGTGCCGAAAGTGATAACGTATATAAAGACAATCCTGAAAGTATAGCAAAAAATGGCTTATGTGAATTAAAAATAGTTGATAATCAAATAATGAATTGGAATGATAGAAGTGATTATTTACCAGATATTTTAGATAAACTTGATGGGATAGAATACTATATAAACGATTTTGTAAGTACAGGAATTGCCTACTTAGAGTTATGCGATAATTATAAATTAAAAGTATTTGATAATATTTACAATTGTATATTACTTAATGATGAATTAGATGTTACACAAGGCTTAAGTGAAAAAATCCATACTGATGAGCCACAAGAGACACAAACTGATTATACAAAAGCAGATAAAACTGATAGAAGAATATCAAATGTATCTTTAATTGTAGATAAACAACAAAAAGAAATAAATGCACTTGCTAATAAAATAGTAGATATTTCAAATAATGCTAGTGGTATAGGCACTTTAAATATAACTAATGGTTCTAAAGGCATATTACATAAATTAGATATTTATGGAACATTAGAATTACCTATTGTTGGTGGTCAATTAGGAATAAGTGCTACTAAAGTAGGTTATTCAAAAGTTGGTACATCTTTAGTAAAAGCATTTAATAAATATATAAAACCTTTAATAGTAGGACAATTTAATGTTAATAGTTTCAAAATAATTATTAAACAAGGCGATAATACAAAAGAATACATTATAGACGATATGAAGAACCTATACCAAATTGGAACAACACATGATACATTTGAATATTTAGATGGAAAATGTAGTATTACAAGGAGAATTGGTTTAAATAATGATGGTACTAAATATATATTAGATACACCTTATGTAGAACAATTAAAAGACTTAAATATTGAAGTGCCAGAAGGAGATTATACAATATCATCAAATTATGAATTACATTTAGACGTAGAATATTTAACTAAAAATGAATATACCGATGCATTTGCTAAACAAGTAGAATTACAAAGTGAAATTAATGTTAGAAGTGATGAAATTGAGTTATTATCAAAGAAAAAAGTTAATAATGATGAAGTAATAGCCTCAATTAATTTAACCCCTGAAAAGGCTCAAATTGAGGCAAATAAAATATCCTTGAAAGGCAAAAAGATAAATTTAACAAGTGATGATATAGAGATAACATCAAATAATTTTAAAGTTGACAAACAAGGAAAGTTAGAATGCAAAAATGCAAATGTACAAGGAAAAATAGAAAGTAAAGAAGGAAATGTAGGTGGGTGGCTTATAAGCAATGGTAGTTTGAATAATGGTACTAACTTTGTAAGGTCAAATGGCTTTTCAAACATATATACTATGACGGACGTATTTATTTTAGAAGCATATATTTTGAATGAAAGTTGGGCTACGCAAGTAATAAATAATGATAATGATGTATTTAATTATTATGATTTAAATCATGATGGAACAATAGATGTAGTCGATTTATTAAAAATGAAAAAATTAATATTGGGTGTAGATACTCAAATTAAGGAAGGAGAAAATAATGGAAAAAATTAATTTTCAAAATGCAACATTAAAAACGCAAGCCCATGTAATTATAAATGGGCAAACATATAATGTGGTCGATAGTTTATACACGGGTGGAACAAACTTAGACGCAAATACTTTAAATCAATTTCAAACAAATATTGAAAATGCAACTAAAAGAATTGTTGCAACTGGTACATTTAAAATATCCCAAACTGTTGGACAATTAACTAAATTTCAATTAGGTGCAATAACATCAACAGATGAGAATAAACTTGCTTTAACAACTGATGGTGGAATTATTTGTAGAGGTGGTGTTTCTAAAGTATTAGTCAGTTGTAATATTGGGCTTTCAACTAATAAAACAACACCAAAAAATGTTTATATTTATATAAATAATAATCCTGTTGCAAGAGCAATAATGATTACAGGACAAAATTCAATTCAACCATCCTTAGTTATATCTCCAAAACTTGTTGATATAAAAGAAAATGATGTTATATATGTTTATATTGAAGGTGAAGAAGAAACTTTTAACGCAAATTCAAATATATCTTATATAACTGTAGAAGCAATTTAGAAAGGAATGATAAAATGGCTTACGAACGTCAAAATTGGGTAGATGGAACAACAATTTGCAACGCCGAAAGAATGAACCATATTGAAGATGGAATAGCAAATTCATTAACACCAGAAAATATTAAAACAACTCAAACAAATAGTGATACTGCTACTTATAGTTGCAACTATATAGAAAGTTTAAAAGGTGAAGTATTATATTCTAGTGGTGGTGTTGCTGATAGTTTTACATTAAATAAATCGGCAACTGGTTATAAATATATAGAAGTATTTTATACTAGCGATGGAATATATCAATCAGTAAAATTTGAATATGAAGCAGATAGAAAGTTCTCAACAACTAACATATATACAAGTGATGAAAATTCTAGAGAATATATATATAATTCAACATGGAAAATAAATGCTAATCAAATAACAAGAATTTCTACAAGAAACAATTATTTAACCCCTGATAATACTGTTGGAAGTTATGGCAACAATCCTTATATTCTAATATATAAAGTTATTGGTTACAAATAAAATTTTGCAAAATAATAAAACTATGTTAAAATAAATAGAGAGGAAGATAATATGCAATATATTACATTCACAATAGCAATTATTGGCTCGGTAATATCAGTTACAACATTTTTTGATAATAAAAAAACTAAATCTAATAAAGATATTGCAAAAGAACAATATGAAAAAGGTAAATTAGATAGTACATTGTCAACTATTATGGATAAATTAGACAAAATAGAGGCTAAACTGGATAATTTTGATAAAGATATAGACGATAGAATTAAAATTGCTTTAGATCATCATGTTAAAGAATATCATCATATTGATAAATAGATAAAATATGTTATAATATCCACTTAAGAAAGGGGAATATAAAATGAATATTAAAAGTGAAAAAGACGAAATAAATAATATTAGAAATGAAGTACATAAATTACAAGAACAATCATTAGCATTAGAACTTTTAAAAGACTACAAGAAGCAAAATAAGCGTCAATTTATTATTATTTTAGTTATATTAGGAATGTTTACTGCATTATTAGGATACACAATATATTTGCTTAACGATTTTGGTGTTAGCACCGAGACCGATACTATTGACATAGATAACGTAGAAGAAATTGACAATTCACATATTAAAATTGGTGATGATGTATGGGAAAAATCAAATTAACTAGAGTTCGTACAACTAAATATCGTAAATCAAAAACCACCAAAGATAGCAAAGGCCGCAGAAGATGTAAAACTTGCGGAAGATTTATGGGTAAAAAATAATGTTTGAATTTACGAAGGCAGATTATATAAAAATATGTGATGAATGTATGCTTAATGAAGAATATTGTAAGCTTCTTGAAATGAAAATAAAAGGCTATTCAAGAACCAAAATGGCAATGGAACTTAATGTTAGTGAACCCACGCTTGATATTATGATAAAAAAATTAAAGAAAAAAATTAGAAAAATCCTATAAGAACTTAATAATATTAGGTTCTTTTTTTATTATATACTTTTATTGTAAACAAGAGATATCTTGTTAGAAAGGAGAAGATATAAAGTTTAAAGCATTCTTAAAACGATTGTAGGTTACTTTTATCTTCTTTTTCATTGAAAGGAAATGATATAAATGTATAATCAATATAACCCTTATATGAACCGATTTTATGGGCAACAACAAGCAAATTTACCTCAACCAATGGATTTGACTCAACAAACTCAAAATGTGCCTCAAATGGGTTTAAATCGTGCTTTCTTAAATGGCAAACAAGTCGAAAGCATAGATATAGTTAAAAACCTAGAAATACCTTTAGATGGTAGTATTAGTTATTTTCCACTTGTAAATGGTACTGCAATAGCAACTAAACAATTAATGCAAGATGGAACAAGTAAAATAACTATTTATGAACCTAAAACACAAAAAGAAGATATGAAGTTTGCAACCATTGAAGATATAGATAAAAGACTTGAAAAATTAGGATTTAGTGAAATTGATGATTTAAAAGACGATTTAGAAGATTTAAAAAAAGAGTTAAAAGATATTAAAAACAAATTAAAAAATAAAAAGGAGGAATAATTTATGAACCCTTTAAATATGATAAAAGGCATGATGGGAATTAGTAATCCAAAAGATATGGCAATGAAAATGCTATC
>CAMELE010000097.1 GCA_945923475.1 uncultured Mollicutes bacterium | reverse complement strand
GAATTAATCGACTTCCTCGTCTTGTATCATTTAAGCTAATACCACAAGATGGTTTTGATTCTTGACCGTCAGCGTGAAATGGACAAGTAATCATTAAGTTATCTCCAGATTGTTTAGCGTCTTTGCAATAAATTGTTTCTGATCTAATTAGAGAGACTACGTCATCGTAGTCCCCTAAAAATAATTCGCCATTTATAATCATCTTTGTATCCTCCTAGAATAATGCAGTGTCTTTGTGTTCACCTTCTTGTTGTTGTGCTGATTCATCAATTTCTTTAAACCAACCGTAGTTAAAATCAAAGTCCATTAAAATTTCAGGACCTACTTGTCCATATCGATTTTTGATTAACTTAATTTTCATTAAAGTATCAATTTGCCCTAAAGATAGAACACGGGTAGCATTTCGAGCAATATCATCTGAGTCAGCAATTTGAGATAAGCTTGGTACAGTAGTTGAGCTTTTCTTTTTCTCTTTATCTGCTTCACGACTTGCTTGTGCTACAGATAAAATTGGTAACATATATCTCTCAGCTAGCTTGTATAAATCTTTAGTAATATTTGCTAATTCAATTCTTCGATTTTCTCCACGTCTAACATCTGACATTAATGACAGCTGGTCGATTCCAACAATATCTGGTTTAAACGTTTTAATTAATCGTTCAACCTCTGGAACATTCAAGTCGTTTCCTTTTAAGTCTTCTGGAGTGATAACATAGAATGGTGTTTCTTTAGTTCCTAAGTTCTTAATATAATCATGATAGTTGACAAACTCTTTATCTCGATTTTGAGTTGCTTGCCCTAGCATAATATCTGAGTTTGAGATATGTTCATTTAATGAGTCAAAACGAGCTAAGACTGTATACTTTGACATCTCTCCAGAATATAAAAGAACAGACTTGCCTTGTTTCCAAGCATTCACTAGTAGGAATAAAAGTATCCAAGATTTACCTTCATTAGTTCTGGCTAAAATAATGATTAAGTCCTCTGGTATCATACCATTAAGCATTTTGTCTAGACCTTCGACTCCAGTGCTAATTCCAAGTAGTCCTTTCATTGATGCTCTTCGTTCATACTCTTCAATTCGCTCGTCAGTGTTATGGATAATATCAACTGGCTTGCTTGTTTGTAGCGTATATTTATCTTTTAGTTTTTCTAATTTTTCTAAAAGGAATTGTGTCGCTTGATAAGAGTCTTCTGTCAATAAAGTTGCTGACTGCTGAATAACAGGAACAGACTCTTTATATAATTTTTGCTCAAATAATTGAGCCATTAAAAATTCATTCGGTTCATTTACCTCGATCAGTTCAAATTGATTAAACTTTGAGCATAGAGTAAACGAGTCTGGAATAACTTGATAAGTCTCATGATGATTAATAATAAAGTCAATGACTGCTTTGAACTCACTAAAATAGCTTGAGTCTACTCCGTAGTCGATTAAAATATCAAGTGACTTTTCATTTAAAATTTTGTTAATAATTTGAACTTCAATACTTGCTGCCATTTAATTTTCCTCCCTGTCAAAATCAATGATAGTTGCGCTTCGAAGTCGAGATACAATTCGAGAACCTAAAATATCAACAGCTTCATTTGAGTTAAAATCAAGATTCGTTGTATAGATTGTTGACTTCTTATTTGATGAACGATAGTTAATAATTTGATACAGTCGTTCTCGTACAAATTCGCTTGGTTTTTCAGCGCCAATATCATCAATGACTAAGAGTGGAACGTCTTTAATTAAATTATTTAATTGAGCAATTTCAATATGAATAGCTTCGTCTTTTAAGCTCATACTACTTTTGATAAGAGAAAAATATTCAGCAGTATTTAAGTAGAACGCCTCAGGCTCAAGCATATTTTTCATCATTCTTCTAAAAATAAAATGCTTAGCTATCGTACAAGCCCAAGATGTTTTTCCTGTTCCAGTTTGCTTAGAATAAAATACTGCATTAAATCCAGATTCCACATAGAAAACAATATTGTCTCGAATTTCTAGTAAACAAGCTGTTTTTAAATCAGTGCTATTTTTTAAATCAGGAGATTCAGTAAACGGCATTGGTTCAAGATAATCTTTTGGAATTTCGCTTGCCCTAAATAAATATTTTAGTTTCTTGAACTTTCCACATTTATAAGAGCAACTTTTCGGATATGAACTGCAAACATAAAATCCATAGCAAGGGTCTTCATTAATATATGGAAGTTCACCAAAATCGTGTGGTTTTTTAACTCCTAAAAATTCCATGAGACCATCATAGTCATAAAGTGATTTTGTTCGATTATCCTTTGGATAAAAGAAACTTTCACCGTCTTTTTTAATTTCATGACAGTCAGCTTTTAAAATTTTATTATTTGATAAACCGTCATTTAAAATAATAAATCCAAAGTGCTCTTCAATACCGTAGTATTCTCGAGTTGGTTTTTCAGCTTTCTTAGGTCTTGTTAATCCTAAGTCTTTAATAAGCTGTGGCCATGTGTTAGTTAAAGCGTATTGATTTGTCATCATATCGATAGTACAAAGCCTAGCAAATTTCGGTTCATTGGACTCGTGATTGTGTTTCATATATTTTCTAATTAAGTCTTCGAAATGATTTTTGAAGTTCTCTTCCCCAGTGAGAACCATAATTTTGTTAAGCTGATTCGTAAAGTAGGAATTGTCTAAGTCTTTTGTTGGTTGACCGTAGACTTCAAGATGAATTTCATTAACAATAGAGTACAAAGATTTTTCTGCTGCCTTTGGTTTTTTTCCAGCAGAAGTTTTTCCTGCTCTTGCGAAAAAGTCATTACTCATTTTCTTCAACCGCCTTTAAATAAAATTCTTCGTCTTCTTTATTTAAGAACTCGAACTCAACATCAACAAGTTTTGTTTCTCGACATAAGTCTGTTCCTAAAGAATTAAGATTGTCGCAGTAATAAAGCGAAACAAAATATCTAATAGGTATTCCGTTCTTTTCAGTTTCATAATCGTTAATATGATTAATAGCTTCAATCATTTTGTTTCCGCATTTTGGACAAGACGTTTTTAAATTGTCTTTACTAAGTTTAAATCTCATTTCAGCTCCTCCTTATTTTTAAATTACAAATATTATTAAGTACTAAGTATAAATTTTTTTCATCTAAGTATAATTTTTTTAATTTCTACAAATACTACTCCTATATCCATACCATCTTTTTAGTGTAAAAATATTATTATATAGATATTATTATTTTATTTTTATAAATAGGGCACAAATTGGTACCGAACTAGCTACCTGAGTGCACAAATTGGTACCGAACCTTATTTCTGAGGGCACAAATTGGTACCGAACTCAAAAACTAAAGTGCACAAATTGGTACCGAAAAATAAAAAGAAGAGAGTCAGATTAACTCTCTTTTAGTTCTCGTAGATAAGATTCTACTACTCCAAGTCTATTTTTTACTCTGTTATCTTTAGGGCTAGCTACAACTGTTGGATAATAATACGTTACTTTTTTGTACTCGTCACCTGCTGAAACGTATCTAGTTCTTTTTCGAATAATAAATTCATCTTCTAATTTCTTAGTTGATTTTTTTATTATTCTACTTCCAAGACCGCTTAAAGACTCTAGGTCTTTTATACTGATTGGAGCAGTCACTTTTGGATTATCAATATCTCTGGAGTACTGAGATAATTTTAAAATTAAAAGATAAATAAGTTTATCAGTGTAATTTAGTTCTTTATGTGATATAATATAACTAGGCAGAGCAATAAAATATTTGCAAAGCTTCGCGTCGTAAATTATAGATTTATCGACTTCAATTAGTCTTTCTCCTCGTTTAAGAGGACCAATATTTTCTTCACTTGGATCAATCTCTTTTAATGAGTTAAAGTCTCGTTTATACTTCGGTGTGAATGAGACTTTTTCTTTTATATAAGAGTTAATTAAGCCATAGCCTTCAAGCTCTGCTAGCGATGCAAGTACTGAACTTCTAGTCGACCTACTTGAGTATTTAATTCCAATTCCTTCGCAAATTTCTTTTACTGAAGTTTTAATCACGTTGTTATATTTCATGTGATTAGTTTCTCCAATTAAATAAAATAAAATCATAAGAGAATATTTGTTTTCAAAGTCCATACGACAAATTGGCATTAATTCAGTTCCTTCTAAATTTGTAAATGGCGCCCGTAACGGCTTAGTTTCAAAATCTTCTAGCTGAGTAAAGATAAATTCTGGTGATACTAAAACATAATTTTGGTTCATTTTCCATTTTCCTCCATTCTCTATCTATTATTATATAACAGAAAAGCGCTAAATAGATAGCGCTCTTTTAATTTATTCAGTTAATTGTTGAATTTGTTTTTCAACTTCTTGATAACAAGTATTCCATGCTTTCTCTTTAATCTCAGAAATATTATCTCCTGGTTCAATTTCAATTGTGATTTCTGTATTAAATTTATGCCACTGACCATTGATACTTCCTGAGAACCCATATCCTGCAGTGAATGTTTTAACTTTAGCCATTACTCATTTCTCCCTTATTTAGATCTTTTTAATTTTTAAAGTGCTAATAATTTTTTGATTAATACAAGCTGAATATT
>CAMELE010000096.1 GCA_945923475.1 uncultured Mollicutes bacterium | reverse complement strand
ATTTGCTAATGCGCAATTACACAACCAAGAATTAAAATGATTACTATTTTGCAAATAATACCACTTTTTTGACTTACGGGGTCATCCATCACTCTCAACAGGAATTTATTTGTCACACACACAAAACAAGAAAAATTATTAAAAAAACACATCATCTAATCATTTACAATTTTTTTAAAACTTCCAAATAAATGTTAATGGTATTATAAAATTAATCAAAAACTAATATAAGTATAGTTTATTATGATTAATACATATATATATGAAATTAGTAAATTGGCTATATTGAAATCCCAACCGTATAATGATATAGAAGATATTTAAAAACTAAATTATTAGCCTTTTAACCATTTATCTATTGTTGGGTCAAAATTAATGGCTTTCCAAGGCTCATTCCATTCATCATAAACATTCACATTTTCAGATGATGGCTGAGGATTAGGCATTGGCAATTTAATGATAGATGGTAAAGAAACTGCATCACCAACCACAAGAGCTTCTCCTGCAGATAAACAAGGTAAATTATCAACAAGGGAACTATTATTGTCAGGTAATAATTTTTTGATATAATTTTGATCATTCACATTTGTTAATTTTAGAACAACAAAATTATTACATTGTGATAAAATAGTTTCAGATAATTCAGATGGTCTTTGACTAACTATCATTAAATTTAATCCATACTTACGCCCTTCTTTAGCTATTCTTTCAATTGACAACTTTGAAGAATTATATTCAGCTCCACCATTACGTGGAATATAATTATGCGCTTCTTCGCAAACAATAGTATATGGAATATCATTATTTAATTCTTCAAAATGCTTTATTTTGGAATAATTAAAACAAAAGTCAAATACAATACGAGAAAATAAACTAATTACAATACTCAAAACTTCAAAAGGAATTCCACTTAAATCTAAAATTGTAATATTTGAGTTATTAATATATCCAATTATTTGCTTTAAAATATTTTCAAACCCTTCTGTCTTAAGTAAATTCCCTTTATCATCATAAGATTTTAAAATAAAATCAAGTCTTTTATCAGACAATTTATTTTCCAATCTAGTAATAAATCTCTCGAATTCACCATTATATGGACCATTTGAGGCTTTACTATCTTTAGATGTAGAAGTGGATGCAAACTCAACAACCTCGTCTATATATACAGTATCGGGATCATTAATTATTGTTCTATCTTTTCTGATAGGTTTACCATAATCTGTATCAACTTTATTTATAACCTCATTATTTTTATTTTTAATATACATTAATACTTCATTTATATCAAAGTAAACAGGAGTGTCATAAGTTACTTTTGCACCAGGGTTATGCTTTGTTTTGCTTAAAATAACTGCTTTTTTAAATTGAGAAATTTGATTATATGAATTGAATTCATTACTCTCAATAAATAGAGACTCTAATTCAGAAGAATTCATCAACCAATAAGGTAACACTAACTTATCAACATCTAAATTATTCAAACTAAAGTTTTCTTCCTCAACAAGTTCAAATGCATGTTTATACTCACTATGTAAATCATAAATAATAATATGAGAATTTATTTTGTTACTTTTACATTGGTTTTTAGCTTCCTTAATTCTCAAGACATTTTGAATTATAGATGCAACAGCACATGACTTACCTGACCCCGTTGAACCAACAATCGCAGAATGTTTCCCAAAAAAATTATTACCATTTACATAATAGTTTATAGTATTATTAGTTGCTAGGGTTCCAATGTTAAAATTATATTTTCCATTTTTACTGAAGATAGTATCAATAATTTCTTTTGAAGCAATAGATACTAATTCAGTGGGCGAAGGTATATTTGTGCCGCCATTAACAAATGAGAATTTTCCTTCTTCTTCGACTAAACTTCCTAATGGAGTAACCTTAACAATATATAATAATATTAATTCAGAATTAATAATCTTTTCACTAGTTTCAATATTCTTAATTACACCGAAAATTTTATTTAAGTTACCATCATCTATTACAAGATAACGTCCAACATGAATGTCTTCTTTATGTTGCTCAAAAATATCAATACTATCAATCTGTACTGTTATTTCATTTTCATTACTACAAATCACTTTTCCTATTGTTTTCATTGTCTTTTCTCCTTACATATATAAAACATATCTTAATTGCGATAATTCTTTCAAATCCAATATGATTCTAGTTTGAAATTCAATATCATATTTATTGAATAATTTATTAGATATCATAAACAAATAATTAATTCCCATTTTTTGATATATTTCTTTACTTAAGTCTAATTGATCAACTAAGTAACATTTAAATCCATTTGGAGCTCCTGCATCATTAATCAAACAGTCAGAACTAAAACAATTCATATATTTTCCAGAATTCACAAATATATTCATTGATGATAACTTCATAGATATTTTTTTTACATGTTCATCATTTTCAAAAATAAACACCGGTTTTTTATTTAACATCGGCTTTTTATAATATTTACATAAATAATCATTTATAAAATTAGGCATATCATCAATGTTCGAATCAACAAAGCTCTTTGAAAAATAAAAAGCTCTTTTAGTACAATTAGAATCCATAATCATCTTCATTTGTTTTCTAAGTTTAATCTTACAAGTTTCAAACTCAAAAAAAACAGTTGACCATTTTGAAAATAGTAATTGCTTCTTATTCCTAATATCCTCAAGAAATGAAAAACAATCAATGGTTCTTTCTAAAACATCTTTTTTTGTAGATAATTCTGCGATTCTAGTCAAACCATTTGAATAAAATAAATCGCCTTCGTCTTTTCCTAGAACATTCTCTATTTTTCCTTTAACAGTTTGAGTTAACTCATCATAACTAACCGATTGAACATACGAAAAATTATCCCAAAAATCATCAAAGGAATAAATAAATGACATTGATTCTCTATTTTCAGTAATATAATTAAAAATTTCATCTTTATCAGATTGACTTTTTTTAGGTTTATCTATCTTCGATATTATTTTTTGATCATTTATGACATACAATTTAGACAAGAAATTTATTACATTTTGTTTGTTTTTTGTGGTTTTAATGGCTACTAATATTTCATCTTTCGTGGGATTTTTATTCTCGGAAATATGAACAAACAATTTATATTTGTAATCTTTATTCATTGATTTATTAGTTTTAAAATTTAAAAATAATTCTAAAATCGCAGGTAGTATTGCTGAAATACTATATGTTTGTTCTTCATAATACTTACACTGAATGCCAAAAATATCATTATTTGTGTCTTCAATATCTATATCCTCAATAGTCCCTTCTAAGACAACTGTATTTGGTTGCTCCAAAATTTGATTATACGATTCTAAAAATTGATAAATATATCCTTTAATAGTATCATTTGCACATCTGTTCATAGAATACCTCACTAACATAATTGACTGCATTCTTTAGAAAAAATTCCTCTCTATTCAAAAAAACACACTCCTAAACAAAGTTTTTTCTCAAATAATTGCCAAAGATACCTCATCGGTATCCCGAAGATTAGATTGAATCTATTCTTCTTTTGGAAATATTAAAATACTCTTTATCTTTTTCAATACCAATATATTTTCTATTTAATTTCTTTGCAATATAACATGTGGTTCCAGAACCACTAAATGGATCTAATACAGTATCGCCCTCATTTGAACAAGCTTTTATTATTCTTTCAAGTAAAGCTTCTGGCTTTTGTGTAGGATGATAACCAAACTTCTTCTCACTCATTTGAACAGCTGGAATAGTCCATACATCTTGCATTTCCTCATCATCAACAGCAAACATATCATCATAATTAAATGTATGCTTTCCATCTTTTTTAGCCCAAATAATAAGCTCATATGAAAATTTAAACTTATTCTTATAAATAAGTGGCGGTGGATCGCTTTTATGCCACACAACTATATTGATGATTTTAAATCCTATTTCATCTAAATAGTTTTTAACATCAAATATGTTATGAGCAGTTCCACTAATCCAAATACTACCTCCATCTTTTAGCACTCTAAATGATTGTTGTAACCATTCTTTTGTAAAGGTAAGATGATTATCATATTTTGATTTATCATCCCAATCTCCTTTATTAACTGATACAACTTTACCACTATGAATACTCTTACCTCCATTAGATAAGAAATATGGTGGGTCTGCAAAGATTAAATCAATAGAATTAGGTTTTAGAGTTTTTAATACTTCTATACAATCTCCATTGTATAGCAATTATTTGCACCTTCTTTCTTCTATTTATCCTAATTCGTATAATAAAAGTACGAACAATTCATACATATATTATACTTCTTTATTTTGATATAATCAATTTAGACAAGCATATATCAGACTTGTTCTACTATATAAAGCTAGACGTACTTTATATAGTTGGTTGTGGAGACGTTTACTGTTTTAATTGGACACCTTATGGCGAACCCGCGGTAAAATATGTCTCCCTTCCACCTCTTGTATAACTTGATCAATCAATTCGGATATGCATACTTTGCATAAGCCTGTATCACAAAGCGAATATAAGTAGATAGAGTAACTGGAAGTTTTTCAACCTAATCATATACGTCTAGAATTTGAGGTGTTATATAT
>CAMELE010000095.1 GCA_945923475.1 uncultured Mollicutes bacterium | reverse complement strand
TTTAATTACATAAAAGTGGTATTTTAATTACATGAAATACACATATAAAATTACATAAAAACGGTAAGTTTAATTACATAAAAATGGTAAATTTAACTACATGAAATACACATATAAAAGTGGTATTTTAATTACATGAAATTGTGCATTAAAGTGGCATATTTTTTTACGTATAAGAATACACAAAATTAAATACAAAAATATAATTTTATCTACATCAAAAAATTCTACCTTTTAACATATTGTTTTACGTTATTTTAATATTGGTATAAGACATTTTTTTTCAATAGTATAGTATATTGTTTTTAGTTATCATATTTTTCTTATGTGCATAAAATATCCTATATTTTTATATTGTATTACCGTTATTAAATTCTTTTGGGTATTATTTATCAATTTTCATTGAAATCCTTTATTTATCGTAGTTTTCATGGTGATTATCTCTCCGTGTGTACGTGTTTGTTTGTGTGTGTGTGTTCATGTTGACATTGGCATATATGGTATCATCATTATATGGATATTTTCTTCTCTTTACAGTTAGTTATTGTTTTTCCTTTTTATTTAGTTTAGAGGTATTAGTTTAATATATGGAATAAGTGTATTGTATAGGGTTAAGTATTATGCATTGGAGTTAGGTATTGGTTTCTCATTGTCATTATTTTCAAGTGTCTTGATATTCATCTTGTGTATGTCTAATTTCGGTTAAATTATGGGTATCATCTTCAGATTTCTCTAACTCCTTTATTTACAGATAGTTACGAGGATTTTTAGTATTAAATAATGTGTATTTTTACTTCTACTATGCGTGTTTGTGTGTTATTTGAAAGTATGTAGTGTATTAATGAGCATTTTTTCTTGTATTATAATATGTTTTAGTTGAACATTGTGTTCATTATTTTCGTGCATATGTGTTTTATTATTATCTACCATAGTTTTATAGATATTGTAGAATCGTTTATGTTCATATATTTTAATGTGTTGTTTTAATATGTTTTTATTGTTTGTGATTATAAAGAATTTAGAATCATCCTTGTATTTTATTTTTATGCATTTGTTATTATTGTCATATATGACATTATAGTCATAAAGTAGTATTTGTTGTTTATAGCATGGGGTATTATCTGAGTTTATTCTTATGAATGAGAGTGTATGTGTATCATTTTGAATAGATGGTGAGAATATTGGATATATGTTTACCATGTGGTCTATTTTATAGAATAGGTAATATTGTTCAAATTTGTTTTTATTTGAGTGGAAAGGGAGGAAAGAGATGAGGGGGTTGTCATTGTTTTTCATTATCATGGTAATTATTTAGTTTATTGATGAGATTTTTATATATGCGCATAATATTTTGGAGTTCAATATTGAATTTGTTTTTTATGGCTATTGTTTTATTTTGTATGGAATACCATTTGATATGGTTGCGTTGTAATGTTTTGAATGTATTTTTCAATAGGTATTTTGCTGTCCGATTATCTGTTGTTATGTATTGGATAGTTGAGCTGATATTGAATTTAATTTTTATATATGTTAATGGGGGATGGTTCACGAATGATATTGAGTATAAATTTGTCGGTTTAAGAGTATATAAATAATTGATATGGCAATTGTTAAACGCCAATTGTTTATTTTGTATTATTGGTGGATTGATTATATTGATTATATCAAGTGAGTAGTAACCTGCTAATTTTGGGAATGCTTTTATAAAGAGGAACCTTTTATTTTGTTTTGTTTCTTGATATATGTATTTTTTGAGTGTATGTGTTAGTTCAGTATTTTTTTGCATGGGGATTTATTGTTCTATATAGATTTGTTCTATGTATTGGTTATAGTTAAGGATAATGTGTTTTCTATATTGACTATCTGTATATATTTTCAAGAGTTTTTTGGTATCTTTCTCAGCCTTTATTGGTAAGATAATAATGATTAAGTTTATACCATGCTATAAGATAAAGCTGTTTATGTTTGTTTTCATCTATGTATTGTTGGATTTGTTCTTTTATCATTTTGATATAAGTTTCGTATTTGGTCTTTATATGTAAAGATAATGCTTTTCCTATACAATTTGAGTTTGTCATTATATAGCAATTTGCTTGCATAGTGTCTTAGGAGTTTTTTTGAGGTGCTTTTATTATCCGCTATATAAGATATGCCGTATCCGTTTTCAATTTTTATGTATTGATTATTATTGTACGGAAACAGAGTTATGTCGCCTATTGTTATGACAAAATCCATATAACCAAACATTGCATCTGTCTTGTATTTTAAGATGTTTCCATTAAGCCTAATGTTATATATTTTTGTTAAACTTAAGGAATAAAGACTTGGATAATCGCCAAAACGATAGTATATTAAATAGAGCTCTTTGGATTTATTTTCTTCTATGAACCGTTTGATTTCTTCTTTCATTGATAAGTATTTGAGACCGTTGTCATTTTATTTTGTTGAGATATACTTGACATTGTATTTGCGTTAATTTTAATAAATGGTTATCATATACATTTTTGCTTTTTTGGTAGTCTTTGTATAAATTTTGTATTAACTTACGGCTTAAAATCTTTATGCATTTTTTAGCAAAAGGTTTATTGGCCGTTATAATTGCATCCCAGTATTCATCTATTGGCAATTTTATAAATTCGCATGACGGATTGAATTTTATGAGTCTTGTACGTGCTCTGAAGTGTTCTAAACAAGTGTTATTCCTATCAAAATAGGTTATTCCATCTTTAGAAATTAAGATATGGTTGCCCAATTTAACAAAAAAACGTTTACTTTTTTTGTGATATGTGATAATATAACAAGTTTTATTAGTTTCGCTTAGAAATTTTTTAAATTTTTTATAGTTCATTTTCTAAGGTCATTTATTTGGGTTATTGCATTTTTATATTGAGCTAAAATGGTTTTTATTTCTATGTTCTCACACTCTATTTTTTTATAGAGAGGCGTATATATTGGATTTTTATGATAGGACAAGATATGATAACATTTTTGTTTAAAAATTGATTTGGTTATTTTATAGCATATGTTAGCATTTGATATGATATAATATTTATAAAAAAATTGATACCCTTTATATATGATTTCTAAAGTGTTTTTATATTTTTTAGCTATATTAATATGAAGAGAAGCGTCATGCAGAGGAAAAGAATAGGGAGGGAAAGGTTTTTTTGTAATAACTATTAACATATCATTATCTACTGATGCGTTGGCAATATTATAAATATAAAAACTATTGTTGACAGTGACAATAAGAAAAAGAGGTTTATTCTTTTGTTCATTTAAGAATTTAGAAATATATGATTTTTCCATAATTCATTTTTGTATAGCTGTTTGTTCAAGGCATTTTAATATTAATCTTGCTGTGCGAGTTGAATAGTTCTTGCAATGCCATGACTTAAGTGTTTTTTCAAAAAAGCGAAACACGCCGACTATTATAATAGTCATAATTGGGATTATTTGATTTAATTTGTTGTATCTAGTGAATTGTCTTATTATATAGTTTGACTATTAAGTTCATTTGGTCTTGTTGTCGTTTTGAGTCATAAATGTTGTTATGCAGATATTTTAATGAATATACATATGTATTATAAGCTATGTTGTATTGTTTTTTTAGATAAGATTTAAATTCTTTTAGTACCGAATTTCGTTTATAGGAATATTATTTTTAATTAAATAACGAGCGTATTGGTAAATCATGAAGAAACTAGTTTGGATGCTCCTAACTTTTTTTTCGTCATTTATTATACGATTATGTATCCTATAATATCTTTTTTTAAAGATTTCTTTAAGATATCTTAATGCTGCGCCTTTTGTCTTAGCGATAAATGCTATTACATAAAAATTTACGTCTTTTAATTGAATGATATTATCATTAATTTTAATGCCGTCATTAATTGTAATGCCGTGGCCATAATTAAGGTAAATGTCAAGATAATGCTTTTTTCTCCAAGCAAATTTTTTTAGTTTTAATCTTAATTTGGTGTGAATTCCATCTTGGATTATTTTTGATTTATAAGACTTAAAAATCGTAAATTTACGCTCACGAAACGGTCTTGTAAAATTTAAATTCATATTGATATATATGAAATAATGGGGCTTGTTAAATAAATCTCCATTATTTAAAGTTATAAGGTCAATCATTTTGAATTGTTAGGTGTTTAATAGAACTACAATGTTGCGCTTTAAGATAATTGAGAATATCATAATAAAAAGTTTTATTATATTCTGTTTTTAAACCATTTTTTCTACATTTATTTTTGATAAAAGAGAGAATTTTCTCCCCAAATGCATCGAGATTTGTGCTTATTGCAAAAACATAAGGATTTCCATCGGGTTCAATAATCTTTGATGTTATTTTGCACTCATCTATGTTTTCCAAATCATAATCTTCATCAAAAGATATGCCCATAATGTCCTGATTTGACACAATAGTTGTTTCAGACAAAAAATATAATATAAACTCATTAGTACAACTATTATCTATTTTCGTTATTTTAGCTGATAAGATTTTATAAATTCCAATCGTATCTTCGCAAAAATATGCAAAATAAAAAGGACGCTTAGACTTAACCAACTCTGAAATATACATAATTATCTTAAAAACATTAGGTTTAACAGTATTTTAAAGCTCTCTGAGCCGTTATTTCATAAAAGATGATA
>CAMELE010000094.1 GCA_945923475.1 uncultured Mollicutes bacterium | reverse complement strand
CACCCAAAGACGGCCCTCAAAATAATTCCATGATTCGATGTGATTACATAATTGAAAGCAAATTAAAACATTCTAGTAAAATTGTGTATATTTTCTTAAAGCATAGGAAGGGATTGCAGTCTCCCTGTTGTATTGTTTCATTTGGAGTTAAGAAAAATACTGCATATGGAGGGCAGAATTTGTATTGGATGTTAAAAGATAAGATTGTTTCTGGGAATAGAATTACGATATATCAACATCCTAATTATTCTGTTGAACAGAAAAAAGAAAATGAATCAGATATTTTTGAAGTATGATTTAAATTTGATAATAACCGAAATTCTCCGACAATCATTCTATACACGTGATATACAAACGCCCTCAAAACTCCGGCAAATCTGCGGACACCTTAGAAGCTACTATGTTAGCTCTGGATGTATGCTAATTTTTGATTAACGGATAAATAGCATATTTTAAGTGAATAATTAATAAGGGCAGGCTCCGGAAATGCTGAATTTCTGGGGCTTATTTTTATGCGAACGCAAGTGCAAGTTACAAAGAGTCAATTATATATAAAGTTTATTTGAGCCTACGAATTTTACTAGGGTTGTCGCCAAGAATCTTTTTCATAACATTGCAGAAGTAATTACTGTTATTAAAGCCAGATAGTTGTGCGATTTCTCCAATTGACAGGTTGGTAGTTAATAATAAATTACGTCCCATCTCCACTCGGATATAGTTTAAATACTCAGAATATGAAACGCCTATTACTTTTTTAAACAATCTTGAAAAATGAGCAGGGGAAAAATTAATATATGCAGCGGTTTCTGTTAGCGATGGGTCATTTAAAAAGTTATTTTCCATATATTTTATTGCTTTTAAAATTGAAGTATCTGCTTTTGATAATTCAATATCGGTTGGATTGGATGGTTGATGAAACCTTATTATTGTCATAATTAGGTTATATAGCATCCCTCTTAAAATTAAGTCGGATTCTTTCTTATAATGTTCATATTCATAAAGCATATCACAAAAAATACTGTAAATTTTCATTTGTATATCAGGGGTAAAATTATAGACAGGATAGCTGTACAGTTCTTCAAATTGCTTAATACCTATAATATCTAATAATGGGTTTACGGCGTTATCCGTAAATTTAAGAACAAATCGTTCATATGGTGTATTATCCACAAAAGAAGTACGGTGGTATATGTTTTTTGGAGTCATACCAACACTTCCATTGTTAAGAAAACCTATCATATGAGGCATAATGAATTTACGGTGTCCACTTACGGTGTAGCTTATGCCATAATAGTCTCTATAAACCTCTAATTGTTTCATTTCATAGTCTGAAGGTTTACTTTGACGGTCTATATAAAAATTATATCCTGGTTTTAATGGTAGTGGCATGAGAATTCCTCTTTTGAGCATATTTTTATAGATAATATAACATTTTATCAAATAATTACAAGAATACGGAGAGAAAATGTGATAATTTGTCTATAAAAACGGGAGAAAAAAAGATGAAGGTAGAGGAAATATTTAGAAAAAATGTTTTTTGGCTTATTGTAGGCAGCGTGTGTTCGGTAATTATATCATGCAGTGTAGTTTTTGGTACTGGTGTTGTAGCAGAGCAAATAGATATATTCATAACATATTCTACTACAGATGTTGATAAAACTATTTATTGTGTGGTACCGGCTATTTTAATTGCTACAATAGCATCTTTTGTGAGAAGTAAGTGTATTGGAAAGTATAGTGTAAGTGTAGTAAAGGAAACGCAGTATGCAATTGTACAGCATGTGCTTAAAGTAAAGAATGAGTTTTGGTTAAAAGAAAGTACTGGTAAGCTACTTGCTAAAATAACTTCAGATATTAGTGAGATAGAAAAATATACGTCCAATACTATACATGATCTCACTAATGCTGTGATTTCAATTGTTTTTGTAGCAATTTATGTTGGCACTAAGAATATATACATGTTATTAATAACTGCCAGCTTATACCCTGTTATTATCGTTATTATGACATTTTGGGGTAATATTTTGAAGCGTCTTGCACAAAAGAGACGTGGGAAAATAGATAAATTGGTAGAGCAGACGGTAGATTGTGTTAATGGAATTGAAGTTATAAAAAGTTACAATTTATCTTCGGTTTTTATGGCAAAAATTGAAAATAAAATAAATGAGATATTGGACAATGAATATAAAAGAGCATGGATTATGCACTTTTCACAAACTTTGCAAAGAATACTTTTTTGTATTCCCAATATGATATGTCCATTGATAGCATTAATACTGGTTTTGAGAAGCAAAATATCTATTGGTGAGATGACAGCATATATTGTTCTTATTAACAAAATAATATCGAATATGAAGCAACTCCCGTTTTTAATTACAGATGCAAAAGAAAAAAAGGTATCTATTGATAGAATAAACCAGATATTGAATGCACCAATTAGAAAAGAGAAATCTACCAAAGAATTAATTAAAAATAAAATTGTATTGAAGGATGTAAGTTTTAGATATACAGAAGAAAAAGAAGTATTAAAAAATATAAGTTTCAGTTTAGAGAACAATAAAACATATGCCTTTGTTGGCATGTCTGGACAGGGTAAGTCAACAATATTTAAGCTGCTATCTGGATTGGAAGACGAATACGATGGTAAGTGCAGTATAAATAAAAATTGTGCAATTGTACCTCGGAATCCGTTTATCTTCGCAGGAACAATTGCAGAAAACATTGGTATAGGTCGTTTTGGGGCAACGGAGGATGATATTGTTAACGCAGCAATAGCTGCAGGAATTCATGACAAGATAGTAAATCTGGAAGATAAGTATAATACGATTGTTGGAGAAAATGGCGTAGGATTATCTGGTGGCGAGAAACAACGAATATGTATAGCCAGGGCTTTAGTATCCGGAGCAGAAGTATTGTTATTTGATGAACCAACAGCATCTGTAGATTCTGAAACCGAAAAAATAATATTAAATACTCTTGAACAGTTGAGAGGAAAGAAAACGATAATATTGATATCACACAAACTATCATTGATACAAAATGTTGATAAAATTTTTGTAGTAGATAGTGGGAAAATTATAGAACAGGGGCAGCATAAGAATCTTGTTGTGTTAGATGGTGTGTA
Organism: uncultured Mollicutes bacterium; assembly: GCA_945923475.1. GTDB lineage: Bacteria > Bacillota_I > Bacilli_A > Acholeplasmatales > Anaeroplasmataceae > CAG-307. Next base: position 1,777 of record CAMELE010000094.1, on the reverse strand, counting down.
CAAAAAGTTATGGAAGATGGAGGTGTGTGATGAGATATAGCAAAATATTTTTTCGGTTTTTAAAAATAATGGGTCGGGCATTACCGCTATTTCTATTTGCAATGATAATACATATGGTTGGAGATAACTTTTTATATTTGACCTTATCTTATTTTGTAAACAAACTTATGGATATGGCACAAATAGGGAGTATGGAAGGCATTATTGAATTGTTGATTACTTGTATTGCTGCAAATGTAATAGCATTAGCCATATTTTTTGTATTCGGTGCGTTGTATGATATTTATGCTAAAAGGGGAAATGCCGTAGTACAGAGAATGATGATTGAGAAATTGTTGAAACTACCTATGGATTATTTTGATAAGCATCATACAGGAGAAATTGTTTCAAAACTTATGAATGACGCAGATACTGCAAGTCAAATATTCACTTCAAGATTAAGACGAGTAACAACACCATTGATGTCAGTAATTGTTTATATCATACCGATGATAATTATGTGTCCGGCATTAGCTATTTGTATGGTAATAATCAATATTGTATCATTGATTATTAATAATAGATATATTCCGAAAATGAAAAAATCTGCTAAAGAAACATCAATATCAAAGAGTAAATTAGTGCAAAAATTTATGGATACGGTTAATGGACGGGATTACATTAGAATCTATCCGGGTGCAAGACTTTTATTAGATCAGTATAATGAAGAAAACGAAAAGAGTGCAAATGTGGCGAAAAAATATTGGAATAATATCGCAAGACTGAATTGTTGGAATACCTTTTTTGACATGGTGTTTTCATTAGGTTTTTTATTGATTGCAGTTTTATTTGTTGAAAGAGAGTGGTGCAGCATTGGAGAAGTAGCGGGAATATATACATTATATGGAACATTTAGCTATAATTTTTTAGAGCTTGGGAGATATATACCAGAATTAATAAACTGTATTGCCAGAGCACAAATAGTATTTGATTATATGGAAGAAAACGAAGAGCAAATGCAAGGAGATTTAGAGTTTTCTCCAGGAAAGATAGAACTGAGAAATGTATCATTTGGGTATGGTGGAAAAGAAGTAATAAATAATGTAAGTGCAGAATTTGAGAAGAATAAGAGTACTGCTATTATTGGACAGACGGGATGTGGTAAAAGTACTCTGATAAAATTACTAATTCGACTTTATCCAGTATTAGAGAAAAAGATTTATATTGGAGGCAGAGATATAAATTCCATAGATATAAAACTATTAAGAGACAATATCGCTTATGTTCCTCAAAGAAACCTATTTTTTTCAAGATACCATAAGAGAAAATATAAGATTAGGTAATTTGAAATCCACAGACACAGATGTGGAAGAGGCAGCAAAGTTGGCAAATGCACATGATTTTATCTTAGGATTACCGGACGGATATGATACAGTTGTTCAAGATGGAGGAAACAATTTGTCTGGTGGTGAAAGGCAACGAATTGCACTCGCCAGAGCATTTGTGAAAAATGCTCCCATACTTTTAATGGATGAAGCCACATCAGCCTTAGACAATAATAATGAAACAGAGATACAAGCAGCAATTAAAAAATTGATTAATGGGAAAACAGCATTAGTAGTTGCACATCGTGATATTACTATCGATTTTTGTGATGAGAAGTATTAACTGTCGTAGTTAGATATATATAAAACTTAATACGTAATACATGTTTAGGCTGATAAAGCGAAACGCCCTGTAATCAGGTCAATTGGAAAATTAAATTCCAGTTGTCCCATACCTCTGACTTGAACTTACT
>CAMELE010000093.1 GCA_945923475.1 uncultured Mollicutes bacterium | reverse complement strand
TTATGGCATCTATTGGAACATGGCTATTAGGAAGTTTTGACCAAGCATTATTAATACTGCTTTCACTTTCTATAATTGACTACTTTGCAGGTGTAAGTAAAGCGTTCATTAATAAAGACCTTTCATCTTCGCAGGGCTACAAAGGAATAATTAAAAAACTAGGAATCTTTGTGGCGGTGTGTGTGGCTTATCTTATTGACCAGATAATAGGTACGGATAGCACTCTTAGAGTTATGTCGGTTTATTGGTTTACTTTTATGGAGGCAATATCAATATTAGAAAACTTACAGGCTTGTGGAGTGATTTTACCAGACTTTTTAATATTAAGATTAAGACAAGTAAAAGATTCTTTTGAAGATGAACAAGAGAAAAAGTAAAAAAATATGTGCCGTTGATATAAGACGGCACAAAAAAGGGAGTTATAAAATGTCAAAAGATTTATTTAAAAACATTTTAAACAAAAAAGAAGAAGATTTATTTAAAAACATTTTAAACAAAAAAGGGGAAACAATAGAAAATATTACAACGTCAGATTTTGAAACGTTGGATTTAAACAAAAAGAGTGACATATATGCGTGGGCTACATATTGGAGCAAGCATATGAAAAACTCGAAAGGGGAATGGTAAAATGAAAGTTAATATGAATGCGTGGAATTGCATTAAACTTTATGAAACAAAGGGGGAAAAGGTGTGTCTTTAAAAAGAGCTTTTGCTTTAAGTATTGATTTTAGTAAAACCAATCACATAAATACATCTATAAAATTTAAACAGTTTGATTATGGTGGAAACGAAATAGGTCTACAAATATTGTATGACGGTGATGTAATTGTACTGGATGACACTGATGTTGTTATGGCAGTTTATAGAGATAGTAAAAATAACATAATTGTTGACAACAATTGCAGACCAGTAAAATCTTTTGCAAGGGTTTACGATTTAAACAAAGGTTTAATTATAATGCCAGTTAATCGTGATGTTTTAAAATTGGCTGGAAAAGTTGATGTAGAATTAATGATAACATCTTCTGATGGAGCAAAAAGGATAACTTCGCCACGATTTGATTTCGAGGTAATTCAAAGTATATTAGATTTTAAAGAAGATGACATACAAACAAGAGAAACAGTTTGTGGACTATACAAATGCGGAGAAGTATTGTGTGGTAGAACAGTCGAAAAAACTTCTAAGATTTATACAAAAAATATTTGGATAGACGGACAAACCGTAATAGATGCTGAAAAACTTAACAACATAGAAAACGGAATAGAAAGTTTAAATTCAAGAATGGACGAAGATAAATCGTACATAGAAGAAAATTTCAGTCCTAAAAGTCATAGGCATAGTGCTGGTGACATAGACGAACAAATAACAGCGGTGAGAGTTAACGGTGAAACTTACAGCCAAGTTGACGGAGTAATTACATTGCCTGACTATCCAGTGAGTATAGAAGGTAGTAATAATGCAAGTGATATAGCAATAAAAGATACTAATAATAACTTTAAATCTGAAAATGTAGAGGATGCACTTGCGGAAGTTAGTTCGCAAATTAAAGATATTGAAACCAGAATTGATAATATTGGTGGAAGTGAAGGTAATATTCAACCAATAACACAGGTTGAACCAGGAGAATCAGATATGCCTAAGGTATTTTTCTATGGAAGTGCGTTACCAACTACTAAAAATAACGTAAATTTAACAATGGATTATGTGTCTAACACGACTAAATTTAGCTCTTTTGTTAAACTTAAATGTCAAGGTACATCTAGTATGAATTATGCTAAAAAGAACTTTACGGTAGCAATGTATAGTGATGAGGCGAGAGAGACAAAACTTAAAAAAGACTTTAAAGGTTGGGGAGCACAATCAAAATTCTGCTTAAAAGCAAATTATGTAGATACTACTCATACAAGAAATCTAAGTGGAGCAAGAATAGCTTATGATATGGTTGCTAGTAGACCTGTTAGTGAATTTAAGCAACAATTATTAACAGCTCCTAGAGGTGGTGCTGTTGATGGTTTCCCTATTAAGTTGTATTTTAATGGTGAGTTCTACGGTATATATACATGGAATATACCAAAAGACGGATGGATGTTTAATATGGACAGCAGTAATCCAAACCATATTGTATTATGTGCTGAAAAAAATACAGACGGAAATTCTAGTTTAATAAACTCTTGTCAATTTAGAAAATTGTGGGATGGCTCAGATGGAGGAGATTGGTCGTATGAATTTGGTACACCAAGTGATACTGTAAAAAATAGCTTAAATAGATGTATTGGTTTTGTTATGAATGCAACAGACCAAGAATTCCATGATAATATAAGTGAATATTTTGATTTATATAGCTTACTTGATTATTATTGTTTCAGTTATCTTACTTGCCATTTAGACGGGCTTGCTAAAAATATGCTAATGGTAACTTATGATGGTGTTCATTGGGGAGCATGTTTGTATGATATGGACAGCATATATGGTGTGCATTGGAATGGTAATAGTTATGTAACTACTAACTATCAATGTCCTGAACAATATCTAGAGCAATTTAGCTTGCTTTGGAAACGTATAGAAGAATGTTTTGGAGTTGAATTATATGCTAGATACCTTGAATTAAGACAAGGAGCTTTATCATTAAGCAATATAATAAAACACGTTGAGGAAATATATGATGTAATACCTGATAGAGTATTCGCTGATGAAAAAGCTAAGTGGACTAATTTACCTCAAGTAGCAAATAATACAATGACTAGATTTAGAAATTATATGAGAGATAGAGCTGTATATGTAGATGCACAAATGCTAGAAATAGGTACTAAGGTTGCTTGTACTGGAATTACATTAAGTGCTAATAACTTATCATTTACAACAACAGATACTCAAACTCTTACTGCAACAGTACAACCTACAAATACAACAGACGTTGTAACTTGGTCAGTATCACCAACTGGTGTTGTAAGAGTAAACAATGGAGTTGTAACTCCTATTAAAAATGGTACTTGTACAATTACTGCTACTTGTGGAACACAGTCTGCTACTTGTAATGTAACTGTTAGTGGACTTAGTGAAAGTGGTGGAAGTACAGGCGAAGATGATATACTAAGTAATTATCTATCTATATACACACTAGAAAATGAAATTGTTGGTGATGGAAGTTCTGTTTATGTAGATACAGGTATTCCATTAATGTCAAGTGAATATGTATCAAAAGATTGGACTATATTAGTAGATTATACACCTAAAACAATTGCTACTGATGGTGGTGCTACATGGATTCCAATAGTTCATTGTATGCGTGAAGTTAGTCCGTACAATGGTATTAGCTTTGATGTAGGTCATACTAATAAGCTAAGAACTATGCTACCTAATAACTTTGCAAGATATGCTTATGATGGTACTAATAGCACTAATAGTGCAATAAGAAGTGGAGTTAGAGTTCAATTTGTAGTAACTAAGAGCGGTAATACGTTTACAGTATATAATAAAACTATGACACAAACTGGTGCAAATACTCCTGCTACTATTAATCAGCATGATGGCACTTTATTATTAATGGCATACCAAACTGCAGATGGCACTAAAGGTAGATTTAATGATGGTACACTTCATAGATTTGCACTTGTTGAAGGTGTAGTATCTACCGAAGATTGTCAAGCATGGATTAATATCGCATCAACAGGTGGAGGCACTCAAGATAATTTAGTATTTAGAGTAGATAGCACTAGCATGAATACTATTGATAATACATTAACTGATAATATATCTGGAATAAGTGCTACTTTAGTAGGTAATCCAACAGTTAGTGGTAATCAAATAGCATTCACTACAAGTGACACATTTAGTTTTGATATAAGTTCATTAAATCTAACAAGTAGTAATAGAACATTTAGAATTAAATTTACTCCTACTACTTTAGATAATACTCTTAAAAATGTTATAGGAATTGGTAGTCGTAAGGATAATAGTAGTTGGATGTATTTGACAACTTGTTATGCAGATTCTATAAAGTTAATTTTACAGCATGGCAGGGCTGCATTTACTAATCATACAGTAGGTTCTCCGATAGATAATTATAGTGGTAATAGATTATCAACAGCACCTGTTACTGGTCAAGAATATGAGTTAGTAATAAGTGAAAACACAGATGGTAATGTAAGATGGTTTATAGATGGGACTTTAGTACAAGATGGTACAACTACGTTAAGGGAGCCATTATACATACATAATAATGAAGGTAATGCTAGATTTGTAGGTAACTATTCATTAATAGAAATATATAATGGATATTGTGGTACTTATGAAGATTTTACTAATATGGTAAATGCTTAATTCACAAAAGATTCAAAATGCGAACTAATAAATATGATTTTATAAAATGAAAGACTAGGATTTTCCTAGTCTTTTTAATTTGAAAAAGAGATAAACATGGAATTAGTAACATTAGGAGTATTATTCAAAGTATTTTTTATTGCAATAGTAATAGATTTCGTAACAGGTGTATTAGTTGCTGCTAAGAATGGTAAATTGAAAAGTAGAACTTGCTCTAATGGAATGTTTAGGTCAATAGGTGAGTTCATAGTACTATTGATATTTATTTTTAGTGATAAACTTATTCCTTCATTAAATCCGTATTTATCAACATTTATAATTGGGTTTATATTTAAAGAAGGTTTAAGTATTGTTGAAAATTTGGTAGGTTTAGATGTTTGGGTCCCAGAGAGTATAAGAAAAGCTCTTGAAGTTGGAGCAGATAAAATTGATAAATTAGATTAATAAATTAAGTGGCTTTACATAGATTATGTATAGTCACTTTTAAATTTATAAATAAAATAAGATTTTTATTTAAAAAGAAGGGAAGGAAATATGAAAAAAAGAGGCAGAGTATATAATAGAATTTTCAATCCTAAAGAGTGGGAGGAAGTTTGCAAATATA
>CAMELE010000092.1 GCA_945923475.1 uncultured Mollicutes bacterium | reverse complement strand
TTTTTTAATTATAAAGAGATTTAAATTTTTTTAAAACAATAATATAAAACTTGAATGATACGAAAAAACGGCAAGATAAATTAGTAAGCATAATAATTAATTGAATATTAAATAGCAAGTTATTATATTATTCGTTGTATCTCTTGGTATTTATGCATATTTTCAATTTAATTTTTTTATTGAATTTAAAAGTATCTCTTTATCATTAAATTTAATAAGCTGTTTTTATTTTTTGCTCAATTCTTTATTTCATTCGTTTTGTTCTGATATAGTAATAAAAAACGAATTTATTTTTATCAAAAATGAAATTATATAAAATTCATCTGACTAATAAATTATCAATAAGTTGTGAAAATGAATATTATTTCTTAAATATTTAAAAATGGGATCTGGTTGCTGTCAAAGGGAGCAGATGTATATTATATTAATATAACAAAGATCTCTACAATAGAATAAATCCTTCGACTAAAAAATTAATAAGGATAATATCTAAAGAGCCTTCTAATTATTATTCAACACATTCCTCAAATACATCTATTAGTAATTATTTATATGTTCAAACATATGATGTTGAAACTGAACAAGGAAGTGAAAGGCCAATATATAAAAAATTTATTGATTTACAAGGTCTTTCTCAAATTTCTTTAGATAACACTCTTTTTCTATGTGGAACATCCACAGAAATTGCTGATGAATTTTCTTCTTCATTTGTTTATAGTATTAATATATTAAGAGAACCTTTAACCATGAATATTGAAGTAAATACTTGTTATCCTCACTATTACCCTTCTTTAACTATATTAAGAAACGAATATTTGATCGCAATAGGTGGTTTTAAGAGTAAAAAATGTGAATATTACTCAATTACAAATAAAAAATGGAAAGAACTCCCAGAATTACCTGAAGAAAGATATGGTGCTAGCGCAATATGTGATAATACTTATAACATAGTTTATTTATTTGGGGGGCTGAATACTAAAACAAATAAGTGTTGCATGAGCATTCTAAAACTAAATGTTAACACTTGTGTTAAATGGGATACCATAGTAATGATTGATAATTCAGAATGCTTGGCGAAAATGAACCAAGCTCTAATAAAAAAAGATGATGGAAAATTATTGATTATAGGAGGGGAGGATTCTGAAGGAAAGAGAACTGATGATATCATAGAAATTGATTTGAGAATAAAAGTTTTTAAACCAAAGATACACAACAAAAAATTGCAAAGAAAACCAAAATTTCAATCTATGAGATTTGCTGTAGCAAGTTCAACAGGGTTTATTTATATGTTGGATGATGACGAGGAAGGAGATATGAATATAGTTCATAGAATAGATGATTCATTTACTTCAATTCTATATCTTGATGATACAAATGTTAAAGGAAATATTTTCAAAGGAAAAGCTTCAAAATTATAAAGTTTTCTTTTTCCTTTTATTTATATATTGCTAAACTTTTATAATAGAAATAATTTATAAATAATTTTAAATTCAATCAATATATTTAATAGAGATTCCTTAGATGATTAGTTCTGAAAATGTTCTCTAATAAATAATGAATTAAGGATTATTCATGTTATTAAGTTCTACAATCTACAAGGGAATATAATGTTACTCATTTTCAATTTCAGAAAAATTGATAATTAATAATTAAATATAATGAGTTGGCTTTGTTGTCTTAATTTTTGTAAGCGTCCAACAGTAAAATCACTATCATCTTCCCCAAAAAATAAAGAAAATAAAACTGTAATATACTGTTTTTTATCTAATAGGGTTCTAGGATACACAGTAAGTCTAAAAGATTATCTCTATTGGCTCAAAGTAAAAAGAGAACTGCTTCAAGACCAACTTTATCACCAACTCTTGTTTCAACCCAAAAAAAAAATTTATACCCCCTTAAAGATCAATTTCGGTGTTTATTTTGTGGAGGCAAAAATTGTCCACATGAAGATTATACAAAGCATAAAAATCCAGCTATACATGGACTCCATTCAGATCTCCTTGATGATTGTATTTATGCAAGTCAAAGACCTAGCAATTTCTTAATAAAAAAGTATTAATTAATTAAAACATTTAAAGACAAAAATATTGGCTTGATAATAAACTTACAAAGGCCTGGGGAGCATCCATATTGTGGCCCAAATAAATTAGATCCAATGACAGGCTATTCATATAATCCTTCTTTATTTAGCTCAGAAGGGATCAGAGTCAAATTATCAGGATGGAAAGATATGGACGTTCCAGATAGTTTATATTTTATGCTTGATATAATCAAAGATATGGCTCATACAATACATGTAGATAAAAAAAGAGTTTTTGTTCATTGTCATGCAGGTTATGGTAGAACTGGAGTTGTTCTTGCTTGTTATAAAATTTTTAACGATAATTTAACTGCCGAAGAGGCTGTTAAGAGATTAAGAATGGTTCGTTCTAAATGCATTGAACAAAAAAGTCAAATGAGTTATTGTCGAAAGTTTTATCAGTGTAAAAATATATATTTACTTTTTACTAGTCATGATCAGGTTAAGGGAAATTTTTCCATCAGAAAAAATAGATATAAATGTATTTTTAAAACACCAATGTGATATTTCAACAAAAAATGAATTGTTTCAAAATTATATGTACGTACCAAAACTTTTATCAAAAACGTTTATGAAATTACTTGATTTAAAAAACAAAGATATAACTAACGACTTGGAAATAGCAAAATCATTAAATGGATTTTATGATTTATCAGATGAAAAATATGCCAATATTTCTTCTATAGTGTTAGAAATTAATAATAATGATTGGAATTTTTTTAATGAAACAGAAGATTATTTAATAATTGGGGAATTATTATTTATTTGGCTTGATGAATGTGTTAAATATTGCATAAATCCAAGGTCAATTGCCGATTTATTTAAACCAGGAAAAAGTTTTCAAAATAAGTCTCTATCAGATTGTTTGTTAAATAGCAAAGATTTATTACCATCCACTTTAAAGGAAATAAATTTCTATATATCAGAATCTTTAAAAAAATATGAATTTGAAATACTAAAATATTGTGCTCTCTTTTTTAAAGAAATATGTCCAAAGCGAGAGAGTAGTAAAATAGAGAACGATGAATTTGACCACATGACCGAGAAAATGGCAATTTACCTTTTGGGATATAATATAGATTTATTATATGAAAATGAATTTGGAAGTCATGAATCTTCAAAAACTAGCGAAATTTTTGAAATAATACAAAATTTAATAATAATTCTTGATTTTTTAAGAGAAACTTCACACCATAATTTAACTGATGAAAATCAATATAATGCTTTAAAAGAAGAAGTTCGTGGGCATCTCAACCACCCAAAACTATTTGAATTAGATAAACCTTTGATTAATCTAAATTTAGGTTCACGACATAGTGTCTGCTTTGGTAATATTCATGATAATTCTAACTCAAAAGAGCAAGGATTATTTGAAATTTACCAAATGCTTAAACTTCATTTTGACCAAAAAGAAGACAATCACAAGTCAATTATTCAACAAACTCCAATAATAAAAAATAATAGCACAATTATTGCAAACAATGCAATTAAAGAGGATAAAGATAGTGAATATAATCTTGAAGATAATGTATCCGATTTAAAATGTCCTTCTCAAAGCAGAAATCATTTACCAATGAAAAATAAAGAGGATTGGTTTAGTAAAAAGAAAAAAAGTCAAGGAGGGGTCTTTATTTTAGGAAAAAAAAGATCCACTCTAAAACTAAAATATCGATTTTCTTTAAGAAATAAATCAAATAAAAATAATAATTCCTCCTCCGTAAATAATCAATCATCTCAAGACAATGGTGATGGGGGAAATCAAGTCATTTCGAAAAGCCAAGAAAAAATTACAAATAATATGCTAGTTTTAGGTAGTAATATTTATAAATCTCCTCAAAGTAATTGTATTCATCAAGAAAAAACAGAGCAAAACTTATAAATAATAACTATAATCATTCTGTATATAATAGTAGCATTTTACCTTATCTTATGTGAATAAAAATAATTTCGAATTAGCTTTAATTATTTTTATATTATTGAATATTGTAATACTACGCATGTCTTATGAATATCTTTCAATTTTTGAAAGAAAAGTTACAAGAGTGCTCTTATTACTTTTCTTGAACAAATCAAATTATATAATAAAAATTATGAAATATTTAAAATTAATACTACAAGATAAAAAAAACATTTCTCTTCCTTTAATCCAAATGACTAGTTTATTTATTGACTGACTATAACCCAATATATTTTATATTTTTTGTATAATTATTATTATAAGGTATATTTCATAGATAATTAAATTAAAACGTTTATAATAATAATTAACAATTATTGAAATTCCAATAAATAATAAAGACAATTAACTTATACAGCAGCTTATTGTTCACCTTCTTCTTCTTCCTCCCCTTTATCTTGGTAGTTTTGATATTCGATGACAAGAACACTTAAGTTTGATTTGATTTCAGTAAACTCCATTTCATCCATACCTTCCCCAATATACCAATGCAAAAAAGCCTTTCTTCTAAATATGACAGTAAATTCCAATTCCTCGGACACTCTCTTAAACATTTCTTGAATATCAGTAGAGTTTCCTATGAAGGTAACAGCCATTTTAAGGCCTTCCGTCACAAAACAGCTGATTTAATGTTGTTTGGAAAATTTGAATTATTTTTTGATTTAACATTTAGAAATTAATCCCTCATCTTAGCATAGCTGCAGCTGTAAGAAATCTTCCTTGTCTTCAGAATCATATTTTTAGTATCAAACAATTGCTGATTAATTCTGGAACAAAAAGAATCTTATATTGTTGGGAACCTCTTGAAGTAAGTGGAGCAAATCCATTCGTGAAAAAGTGAAGACGGATAAATAGCATTAAATTGACAGCAAACTTTCTTAGGTTAGAATTAAATTGACCAGGGAAGCGAAGTGACCAAGTTACTCCAGACATAACAGCAGATACTAAATGATTAAGTTCTCCATATGTTGGAGTTGTAAGTAAGAGATTCTGAAACAAATATCATATAAAGTTTC
>CAMELE010000091.1 GCA_945923475.1 uncultured Mollicutes bacterium | reverse complement strand
TATAAATATAATTTTATAATTTTTGATAAAAATAAACCGAGCCTAACTCGTAAATGAATAAACGAGTGTGCGGTTCAGCTTCATCAATTAGCGCTAACATCTTTGTTAATTCTGCTATTTTATTTAATATTTCAGCTCTTCTGTTCTACCGTATACATTCTTAAAAATCTTTTCATAGTTCTACCCCCCCATATAATACAAATACGCTTCTTCTAAATTTTTCTTCCCAGAATCTACGATTAAATCATCTACCTTGCCTTCAACCACTGTTTTACCTTCCTTAATTAGCATTATTCGATCACATAGTGCCTCAGCCTCTTCCATGTAGTGAGTTGTTAAAAAGATAGTTAAGCCTTTTTCTTTAAGTTTTTTAAGACAACTCCATACTTCACGCCTTGAAGCCACATCTAAACCTGTAGTAAGTTCATCTAAAAATACCAGTTCTGGATTTCCAATTAACGCTAATACAACCGATAATTTTTGCCTTTCCCCGCCTGATAGTTTTGAAACTAAGCTTTTCTTCAAGTGATGAATACCAAATTTTTGAAGTAAATCATCAATATTAGCACTATTTTTGTACAAAGAACCATACTCTATACAAGCATCTAATACAGTAATATTATTTTGATACTCTGTTTGTTGAAGCTGTACACCAACTCGTTCGAACACTTTCCTTCGATTGTCATGAACATTTAAACCTAAAATAGTAGTTTTTCCTTCATCAGGCTTAAGAATTCCTAAAATTATATTAATTGTTGTACTCTTACCTGCGCCATTATGTCCAAGTAAGCCATAAACCTCACCACGTTTAATTGAAAAAGATAGATTATCAACTACTTTTCTTCCATTAAACGACTTTGCAAGATTACTTGCGACAATACATTTTTCACTCATAATTATTAACTCCTCCCTTGTTTACATAAACATTATAAATTCTTCCCTTAAGGTACGAGTCAATAGTTAATTTGAACAAAAGAAAAAGGATTTTATAACAAAATCCTCATTTCAAAAATATTTTATTCAATAAATTCAAAAACATAGTCAAATATACGAACGGTGTCACCGTTTTTAACACCTAAACGACGTAATTCATCATCTACTCCGAAGCTTCTTAGCTGACGAGCAAATCTACGCATTGCAGTATCATTTTCAATATTTGTCATATCAAATAGCTTTTTAAGCTTAGCGCCCTCTACAACATAGACTCCGTCACTATCACGACGAATTGTATAAGGCTTTTCTTCTTCCTTAAATACATAATTAACTGCTGTATCCTTCTCATCTTCCTCAAGTAATGAGAATTGTTCAGTAGTATCTAATAAATCCGCGATCTTATATAATAATGGATTTAAATTTTCATGTGTTAAAGCACTAATCTCTAGAACCTCAACTGAAGGATATTTTTTATTGAATCTAGCTAAATTATCTTTAGCTTGTGGTAAATCCATCTTGTTAGCTACAACAATTTGAGGACGCTTTGATAGATTCATTTTATACTCTTTTAGTTCATTATTGATGTTTTCATAATCCTCAAGCGGATCGCGTCCATCAACACCAGCCATATCAATAACATGAACAATTACGCGACATCTTTCAATATGACGTAAAAATTGTAGTCCCAGACCTGCGCCTTGAGATGCACCTTCAATAATACCTGGTAAGTCAGCCATAACAAATGATCTACCATCAGGAACCTCAACTACACCTAAATTAGGCACTAATGTTGTAAAATGATATGCTGCAATTTTTGGACGAGCAGCTGATACTGCACTAATTAAAGTTGATTTACCAACACTTGGGAATCCAACAAGTCCACAATCAGCTAAAACCTTAAGTTCACACCTTACAAAGCGGTGCTCACCAGGCTCACCCTTTTCAGCAAAGTCAGGGCATTTATTTATTCCAGATGCAAATGCCATGTTTCCACGGCCACCACGACCGCCCTTACAAACAACAACTTCTTCTTTATGTCTTGTAATATCGCCAATTACAGCATTAGTGTCATCATCGTAAATTGTAGTACCAAGTGGGACTCTAATGTATGTATCTTCTGCAGCTGCACCATACATACCTTTAGTTCTACCATTTTCACCATTATTACCATTTATAACCTTACTATATCTTAAATCCAGTAATGTTGAAAGATTTTCATCACCAATGAAAATGATTGAACCTCCAGCACCACCATTACCACCATATGGTCCACCTTTTTCAATTTTTAATTCACGTCTGTATGCAACAATTCCATTACCACCTTTACCAGCAGTAAGCTCAACCTTGACCTCATCGACAAACATAGAATCAACTCCTTCGAAAAAAAATACCCACATTGCGTGGGCATATTAAAAGTCAAATTACTCTTGTGGGTAAACTGATACTTGCTTCTTATCGCGGCCTTTGCGTTCAAATTTTACAACGCCACTAACCTTAGCGAATAAAGTATCATCTCCACCGATACCAACATTATTACCAGGGAAAATTTTAGTTCCTCTTTGACGGTATAAAATTGAACCGGCAGTAGCGAATTGACCATCAGATTTTTTTGCTCCTAAACGCTTTGCTTCAGAATCACGGCCGTTCTTAGTAGAACCAACACCTTTTTTAGATGCAAATAATTGAATATTTAAAAATAACATGATAGGTACCTCCTACTTTTCAGATTTTATATTTTTCGGATAGCTTTCTTGAAGCATATCCAAGGAATCACTTAAATTGTCAAGTATTTCCTTAAGCGTATTGTCATTATAATTCATATGAAGTACAAAATGTCCTTCTTCACAAACCGGATTTGTGATGTTGCAACGGAATAGACCTAGTCTTTCAATCAAATTATAAGTCATAATAAGCATAGTTGAAACAGAAGCACACACAATATCTGAGCCATATGGGTTCTGATTTGCATGCCCTTTTACTTCAATCTTGTATTCATCATCACTTTTAGTGATTTTATATTTAATCATAATTAAGCATTAATAGCTTCAACAGTAAGCTTAGTGTATGCTTGACGATGTCCCTTCTTAGTACGAGACTTCTTCTTTGGACGATACTTGAAGATAATGATCTTCTTACCCTTACCATTCTTTTCAACCTTAGCAGTTACAGTAGCACCCTTAACATATGGAGCACCAACCTTAGTTGATTCACCACCAACGAATAATACCTTGTCAAAAGTGTAAGTTTCACCGATAACAGCATCATTTAGTAATTCTACATAAATGCTTTGTCCAGCTTCAACTTTAACTTGCTTTCCACCAGTTTCAATAATTGCGTACATGTCGTTACACCTCCTGAATTTTTAAGACTCACTATACAGGTAAGCATATGCTATTTTAGACCTGATCTAAGTGGTGCATGTTACAACATATTAATACTACCATAACAGCTTTGTCTTGTCAACTTTTTTTAAAAATATTTTTCTAAATTATAAGTTGTAAAATTTAAATCTAATCTAAACTTATTTATTTTGCAACCACAAGACCATCAGATACTTCCTCTGTATTTTCAGTCTTATCCTTTCTAGAAAACAACTTAATAACCTTTTTTGGAATAAATGTAAGTGTTCCATACACAACCTGAGGCAATAATAATACCGCATCCTTAAATGCTGATTTTCTAATATCCTCCTTTGTAATACAATTTCCATCTCTAAATAAGTACTTTCTTGTTACACAGCCAATTCTTATTGTAAGCAATGCGTTTGTAATGCCTTGCGTAACACTTGAGATTACTGGTTTAATAAACGGAATTTCTCCTAATGCATTAACTGCACTATTTGGTAACACATCATCAAGTGATAATGATTCAAGTCCTTCTGCAATTAGTGCAGTACCAAATACCTGAGCTGTAACCTTAGATAAGTTTTTCATAGTAGGTCTAAAGCCACATTTTGTAACTAATTCCTTTACCATGTTAATATTTACTGTAAATACAGTAATCATATCAACTCTTGCATTTTGGCATATAGCAGTTGAAATTAAAACAGTTTTAGCATATTTAATAATAGATTTATTTAAATCATTCTTTATACAATCCTGAAAAACAATTTGCATATTTAGCTTTAATTCATCATAGCTTTTGTATTTTCTTAATAATAGCTTATGCTCATCATCAACAATTTCCTGCTTAGCCATGTTACTAGCAACCTTTTTATATATTTTCCTTACTCGATGGTCTTCTTCATCCAAAGAAGAACATATAGCAAAGCTTGGACTACATACAATAATTCTAATCGGATTAACAATGAAGAAAATAACAATAAACGCAACTAATGCATAAAAGCCTATTTCCACCCATTTATTAACCTGTCTTAGCTTCTCACCAATATTAATCATTGAGCTAACAAGCATTAATGCAAAAATTAATAGACAGCTTATTCCAACAACATACCAAACAAATCTACTTTTATTATTTTTCTTCATTTAGAACAGCTCCTCTTCCGAATCATAGTTATTCTTTCTGTGATACAAAAAACGATATATAAATACAATTATTCCCATCGAAATAAATATTACTGATAAATAAATCTTAGTTGCAAAAGGAACTAACGTATTATTCATAAAAATAAATCCAGCAAACAAAAATTTAAAGATATCGATTAATATTTGATTAATTTTATTTGTTGATAAAAAGATTCTAATAAATGGTACAACTAAATATACAATTCCTGATACAAGGCACACAATATCAATATCATAAAATCTAATACTGATTACACCAACAAATATACTAATAAAACCCTCTACTATATCTAAATAGTACTCCCTTGTACCTAGGGCAGTTTTATTAGACATAATTAATTTATAGTGACCAATTAAAATAATTAATATACCTACAATATATCTAAAAACATTTGAAAGAACATTCTGGGGTACAAACAAAAATGAAATTCCAATTACAACTAAAACTATACTGAAATAAAAGAATTTATTAAAAATTTTTTTTGCCATATATATACCCCCTTTAGTCAATTATATCATATTTTTTCAAAAGAGATTTATTAACTTTTATTTTTTGACAATAATTTATACTATAACTAAAAATACGACACTTTTGATATGATATCTCCAAAGTAGACAAATAAAATAATTAAAGGAATAGATAACA
>CAMELE010000090.1 GCA_945923475.1 uncultured Mollicutes bacterium | reverse complement strand
TTTTATCAAACATTATAAAATTTTATCTCCAATTTACATAATCTAACAAATTACCAGTTTCCGCAGGACTTCTTCCATTATTTCTCTGGCCCCAAGTCGAATAATTTGTAAATGCTATAATTGTTTCTTTTCTTTCATCATTGTTTATATAAGTATTATCATAACTTAAATTTTCATCATTAAAACCATAATTATACCAATCATCATTATTACTTCCAATAACCCATACATTCCACTTTTCTGTGTGAATATCATCTTGAGTTAAAGATATAGCATTAGCATCATCTACTTCAAAGGAACCTAAAGAAGAAAACTTTGCAGTATATATAGTTATTTTATCACTACATCCAGTAGCTTCGCTTTCAAAATCTAAATTATAATCTTTAATATCAATATTATCTTTAATCCAATCAATCATTTTCATAAACTGGTCTTTTGTACTAGCTGTTTGTTTACTTGGATTAAGAGATTGAGAAGGGCCTATAATCATAGCCATATAGTCAATTCCTTCTCTTCCTCTGTGAGCAAATGACCACTCATTTGTTTTATCTTTTTGAGTAAGAAAATTTTGATATACAGTGCCAGTTTCCGTTGCATTTAATTCGATAAAATTATTACCATTTATGACGTATATATAAGGATTTAACATATCTTTAGCAATCGAATAATTATTTTTACCTATTTCAAAATTTCCAACTTCTACTTTTTTATCATAAGCCGTTGTCGACCATCCAATTCCAACATCTGGGTTTTTACTATTTTCAGCATTAAAATAAACATAGCCAGCTTCTTTAGTATCCGTATCTTCAAAAGATCCATTAACTATTTTTTCATTACCATTTATACTAAATGAAACTTTATCTATTAAATTGCCTTTTGTTGTAGTTTGTTTATCAGTTAATACCGAACAAAGCGCAAATGTTATATTATTTGAATTAGGTATATATGTATCGCTATAATTAAACCATTTCAAACTGTTACTTGATATAATCCAAACATCCCATTCTTCTGTATGAACACTATCATATTCATAACTAAATAAATCACTTGTATCTCCGGAAAAACCACCAGACGAATCAAAAGTAGGTGTATATATTTTATATTTCATTATTTTAGTTGGAACATTATAATATATATTCTGATCTTCAAATAACCATTTAGACATAGTTATAAATTGATCATCACTTGATGTATTTACTTTTTTAGGTTCGTTTTCTTGTTGATTACCAATTATAAGCGCCATTACTTCTTGCCCTTCTCTACCTCTATGATATAAACTCCAATCGTATGCCTCTCCAGATGTTACTGAAATATTTTGAAATAAACTTGCTTGTTCATTAGCATTTATTTCAGCAAGTTGATTGCCATCTGGAAGTGTGGAATCTACTGAATTACTTGGGCTCAAATTAAGATGCTCACTTTTATTATTATAAATTCTACCAATTTCAATTTCGTCTGATATTGAAGTAGTATTCCAAGATAAAACACGCATTGAAGATACATAAGAATAACTTGAAGATATCGTTGGTATTTCGAAACTGCCATTTTCAATGTTATAAGAAATATATTTTATATAAACGGGATCTGTTACATTTTTAATTGTTACTAATCCATTTTCAAAAGTATAATCATTTATTCTTTTGCTGCCCATATAAATTCTTATATCAAATTTTTCACCAGTATATTTGAATGTCAAATCACTAGTATTGATTACTTCACTTGGACAATCAACTATATTTTGCTTAATTGTATCTTCAATATAAACTTTTTGATAATTTTGAAAATTAAAATCTAAAACAAAATTATTTTCAGTATTGCTTGAATCATAACTTCCATTTTTCCATTTAATTCTTACAAGAATTTGTTTTTCAATACCTAAAGTACACTTTGTAGTTTCTTCTTCTATGACACATAATTTATCTCCTAAATTATAGTCAATTAATTCATAATCCAAATTATCATTATTTAAAGTAATTTCTTTTATTCCCATTTCAACTTTGCCTAAATTAGTTATTTTAACTACATAATCTATATAGGAATCTTCGCTAGGTAAAATAGCTGTACCATTTATATTTGTTTTATTATAATCCAAACTTGTAGAATAAGCTTCATTATATGCTTCTGACAAATTAGCAGAAGTTATTCTTATATCAGCATTCACTCTTACTGATGCTATTATATCTTTAACATTTAATTGATTACTAAATGCAGAAAAACCAACTGATAAACATATCACAATCATTAAAATTGTATAACTACTAATTATAGATGGTTTAATTTTGTTAAAATTAATTCTTTTAAACATTGTATTCACCTACAATTCTTTGATATTTATTCTATATGTAATTATACTAAATTACTAGTAATATGTCCATTAAAATTCATTAAATATTATTGAATTATTTGATTGCAAAGATACATCTGTGGCTTTTGAAAGATTACAAATATTGTAAATATCCTGTGCAAGTGGTTGGAAGGTTAAATATTGTAATAATTTAGATACTAAATTTTCTTATGATAAAGGTTACAAATATAGCCTAATGGATTGGTATAAGAAAACTGATATTAAAAGTGTTGATAAAGCATTAGCCATCTTCAAAAGGACGTAGATTTGTTGATAATTTAACAGATTTTTGATATGAAAGGAAGATATTATCTTTACGAGAGTGTTGTTTTGTACGACGATTATACTTTAACAATTTGAATAGAAATAAATGTTAAAAGAGCTATGTTATTGTATCAAATTATATTTTATCTCATAAATTAGATTAGGGCTATCATAGTTTTTTTACTTTAGGGGGGTAAAAATGAAGAATAAAAAGGAAATGAAAAAAACTAATTTTAATTATAGTGAGGAATTTATAACATCAATACCTAATCCTGCGGAACAAGAGTTAAAAGCTATTTTTAATAAGAAATATTTTAATTATATAAAAAGAAATGAAAAACGTGTGCTTGGGGGCTGTAATTTTGGATAAGTCCAATATTATTAAAGCATTAGTAAGAGTGGTGTTATATTTAAGATTATCAGATGAAGATCGTGATAAATTGACTAGTGATCAAATATCAAAAAGTATTAAAAATCAAGAATTAATGTTAAGGGAATATGCAGAAAATGAAGGTTTTAAAATTGTTGGCGTTTATGATGATGAAGATTGGTCTGGTGCTGATAACTCGCGTCCAAATTTTAATAAAATGATTGATGAGTGCAAACTCGGAAATGTTGATATAGTTTTATGTAAAACACAAGCTAGATTTGCAAGAGATTCTGAACTTATAGAAAAATATATACATAACTTATTTCACGAATGGAATGTAAGATTTCTTACAACAGTTGATAAAATTGATAATACTAAAAGAGAAACTAAAAAAACAAGTCAAATATTAGGTTTAACAGATGAATGGTATTTAGAAGATACTTCACTTAATATTCGTGAAACTTTTAAATCTAAAAGAAAAGCCGGCGAGTGCACGGCAAGTTTTTCAAAATATGGATACATTAAAGATCCAGAAAATAATAATCACTTAATACCCGATCCGGTAGCTGCAGAAGTTGTAAAAAGAATTTTTGATGATTATATGAAAGGCGACGGTTTAGAAAAAATTGCTAATAACTTGAACAAAGAAAAAGTACCTAGTCCGTTTGAGTATAAGAAAATGCACGGTAGTAAATTGCAAATACCTTTAATAAAAGAATATTTAGACTATGATTATATAGAAAAAGCTGGTACATATATTGTTAATGTTAATCTTTGTAATAATGAAACACAGATACTTAATAATTTGATTAGTTTTAATTACATAACTACTGATAAATTAAGTTTTAATAATAAGTGTGATATTACTTTAAAAAGATATTCACAAAATAGAACTAAAATTTATTATAGTGAAAAAGATAATTTAGATATTAATAATTTTAATGTTGAAGATTTTATTTTATTAAATGAAGAAGATATGATACCTAAAACTTCTACTTGTATTGCTACCTTAACGGAAGAGCTTGATAGAACACACGTCACCCACTATCAATTTGAAATAACTTTAAAAGAAAATATCAATAAAGAAAAGTTTTACTTTATGATTAAAAAAGCTGTTGATAATATTGATGTTGACTTGGATTTCAAAATTAATATTAGAAGAAAACTAAAATGGTCTAGTCAAACAATCAAAAGTATATTACAAAACGAAGTTTATATTGGTAATATGGTACAATTTAAAACGACTACGGTAAGCTATAAAAATCATACAGTAGTTTATAATGATGATGAAGACAGAATAAGAAAAAATGATACACATACAGGAATAATTGATAAGACAATTTGGTACACAGTTCAAGAAAGATTAAAAGAAAAATCACGAAGCCAGCAAAATGGCGAAGTACACGCTTTTAATAATAAAGTATTTTGTATGAATTGTAATAGAGTTTTTTGTAAGTGTGGCAAAAAACAAGAATCAGGATTTAGTTATTTGTGTTGTAAAGATAAAAATGAAAAATGGTCTAATTGTGATAATAAGAAATATTTAAAAGAAGAAGAATTACATAATTTGGTATTAGAAAAAATTAATGTTTTACTTAACAGATTTTATGATGAAAAAGAGCTTAAAAACTTAAATGAAGATATGATAGAACAAGATTTGTTTAAGGACAAAATTAAAACTTTAGAAAAAGAATTAAATAATATTAATAAGGAATTACAAAATAAAAGTTCCTATTTTCAAAGACTATATGAAGATCGTACTTCTGGGATACTTCCAGAAAAAGAGTTTTTAATTTTAATGAATAAATATAAGGATGATACTGCTAAACTAGAAGATAGAATAAAAATAATAAAAAAAGATATATCTTCTACTACTGCAAAAAAAGAAACATTAAAAACTAAAAAGAACATCTTTAAGAAGTACAGACATATAGATAAACTTGATATTGAAATTGTGGGTGACTTTATTGATAAGGTATTAGTCGGTCATTATGACGAAGAAACAAATTCAAGGGATATTAAGATAATATGGAACTTTCAAATTTAATATATAAAGAAGATTTAAACAATGGAGCAACAGGACCAACCGGAGCAACAGGACCAACCGGAGCAACAGGACCAACAGGACCAACAGGTCCAGCTGGAGTTCAAGGACTACAAG
>CAMELE010000089.1 GCA_945923475.1 uncultured Mollicutes bacterium | reverse complement strand
AACAATATATACCTCGTTTACAGGAATTAATAACAAAGATGCATGCTGCAAATGACGAACTAATAAAAATATTTGCAGAGATGAAAAGAGAAGTAAAGATGGTTTATTAGGGAGGTGCTAAAATTGCTCTAATAATACATATTGAAAGCAATGGTTTTATACAATAACAAACAAAGTTTGTTTTTGAAGTGATACAGAAAAAGTAGACAGTATTAATAGATTGATACTTCTACTTTTTTTGTTTTGTCACCTACAAAAAATTAAAAAAATCAATGAATTCTTATTTCTTTCTATCTAGAATGATACGTGATATAATAAAGTAAAAGTTAACAATTATAAAAATGTTAAAAATAAAATTAATTTTAGGCTAATTCTTTTAACTTTTATTTCGAATTAAAATGGAAGTACAAAAGGAGGTAACTTAAAAATGGGATACTACAAAGTGCTCGCAAAATGTGGTCACGTTGGTAGAAACAGGTACATTCTGAAATGGTTTTATTTAACTGCCAATAGTAGAGAAGAATCTGCTAGGATAATAAGATTTAAACCACGAGTAAAACATAATCATAAAGATGCAATTAGAGAAGTTGAAAAGATTGATTTAAATGAGTATGTAACTGGCAGAAATAAAATGGATTCAGATATGTATTTCAATGTTCACAACTCAAGTGATCAAAAGTTGTATAACTGCATAAAACAGGAAGATGTATATCTAGAAGTTGAAGAGAAGAAATACAAAAAGAATAGAAATGGACAGAGATTAAGAAATGAATCACTCAAAAAAGAGTGGGAAAGGGAACTTCGAGGAGGAATAATCTATGATTAATAAAAAACAAATGGGCAAATATTTGAAAGAACTCAGAAAAGAAAAAAAGAGAAAAGACGGAAAGAGCTTTTCTCAATTTGACTTAGCTAATGAATTCTATAATAAATATGATTGTGATATTTCAATTAATGCAATTGCTGAATGGGAAAGTGGTAATACTGTTCCGTCACCTGAAAATCTAGAAATATTGTCAGAAATATACAATAGAACAATCGATGAAATACTTGACGGAGAGAATAAAGATAAAACTAATTACAAAGAAAAATATTTTATTTGTGATGAACATTGGGAAATGAATTTTCCTAAACAAGCTAATTTATACAAAATTAGGAATGAGCAAATAAAGCTTATTAGTACAAGATTTAAAGAATTGATTCTAATAAGAATTAAAAGATATTTTTCATCAAGTGAAGAAAACGAATTTAGATTTTTATTTGACAATTTCTATACTCTATCTGAATATGGCAAAGAATATACTAATATGAAAATTAATGACCAATATTTAGTTTTTAAAGATGCATTAAACGAGATGCTTGTTGAAATAAGGAATATGTCAATGGAAGAAAAATATTGGGAAATTCAAAAACTATATTCAGAAAAAGAAATACTTTGGTTTTCTTTTTGGAGAGATGTTTGTGACTTAAAAGATATAGGTATTTTGAAGGAAAGATTTGAATCACTGGAAGAATGGCAAAAAGATATGTTTTTGGCTATGTTTCAAAATATAGAACCATATGATCCTGATCCAGCCAGATACGGATCAGCATTCTTTAAACGATATGAAGATGAACATGGTGAATATAATCATGAAACATTATATAAGGAAAAGATAAAAGAACTAATTAGTCGTGGATCTTACTTAAATAAAAGTTTCTTTAATGTTAAAAGAGGATATTATGAGAAAAAGAGAATTATTGATAGATTAGAAGAACTATATAATCTTTGCTTGAAGCCAATTGAAATTCATATTACACAAAATGATGGAACTGTAAAAACATGTAAAATAGAAAACAATATAAAAAATAGATTTTTGAATAAGTATTATCTCTCTTTAAAAAATGCTTTAAAAAGAACTTCTTGCGATAAAAATTTCTATTCCGATATTGATGAAATATATAAATGGTTTATTTCGACTAACGATATATCAGAAGATATTTATTTAAATATTGCGAAGGAGTATAAAATAGATATAAATCAAGAAAAAAAGTATTGGTTGGCAGAAGTAAAGAATAGAAGTTTAATTGATAAATTCTTTAACGAATTCAAAAATAATGAAAGAGCTATTGAAACTGGATTAATAGAAATTGATGAGTTAAAGAAAAAACTATTAAAAGGGGAAAAAGAATATTTTATTTATAAAACTGAAATCATTGGCGGATATGATGAGAAGTCTATAAGAGAATATATTGAACTTCGGAAGAGCAAATATACATATTGTGATTTTTTAAAGAGCAGAGATAAAGAGTCTACTAATAAATTATTAAAGGAAATTAATAATCTATCAATCGAAAACATCAAGGAAAAATATTTCATGGTGGAGGTATTAGAAAATGAGTAATTTAAAAACCGCATTCTTGATTAAACGTTTAAGAAATGATAATAATTTTACAATTCAGAAAGTAGCTTCTTTACTTGGGGTAAGTAAGGCCGCGGTCAGTAAATGGGAAAATGGCGATGATATCACCACTGAGCATTTATATGATTTAGCTAAGTTTTATAGTGTTTCTTTTTCTGAATTATATAATGGAAAACTTAATTGTGAAGATAATAATGAATATTGGAGACGTAATTATGACTTATCAAATTATGAGTTAGAAGATGATATCAATAATACGAATGTCGAAAAATTAAAAAGTCTTTTTGAACATTGTAAAATGGTTAAATCTAGGTTTTATGAGTTGCTTCCTAGATGGGCAAAAGACGAATTAAATAGTAATGAAATTGATGAATTTAACTTTATTAGAAAGTATTTTAAATTTGATGTAAATTATTATGCTTATGTTAAATACGGACCAAGATATACTGCTTTTGCTGATGAGAATATAGAAAAAGAATTTACAAGGGAAGTTCTATCTACTATTGAAAGTTATGATAAAAAATCTTTCGAATGGGAGTTAAATAAATTATTCAATTTTATATACGACTATAAATCAGAAGCTATTTGTAAAAGTGGTAATCTTAAAGCTTTAGAATATATGCTATTATCATTTAACCAAATTGAAAAAGACTTCATTCTTTATGTTAATTTACATATAGAAGAAAAAGAAGATGAGTGCAACATTGATAGTGAAAGTAAACAAATGAAGATAAGAGATAGGACTATTGAAGAGATTGAACGTATTCCTTATTTTAAAATAATAATTAATTCAGGCGCTAATTGTTTATACCAATGCAGATCCAATTCTAATATTTGGAATAATAAAATGTTTAAGCACATTGAAGGTGAAATTGTAGAGTTAGAGGAAAAAATTTATGATAAACATAGCCTTAACTATTTTGGAGGAAGAAACTTTATTCCAGTGATTAGCAATTGGAAAGAATATTCGTATCAAGAATACCTTTCATTTATTAATCATGAAGAGACTGAATGGCTTAAAGATATTGTTAATCTAAAAGATTCAAATCCACTTAAATATTATGAAAATATGATTGAAAGGAGATATAGTCATGTTCAATAAGATAAAAATCTCGTTTAAAAATATAAATCATAAGTTGTTTATTGCACTACTTATAATGGGCTTAGTTCCAACTATTTATACTACATTGAGAGTTTTTTGGCTAGGAAATCTTCCAGGTGATTGGTCCTACTCAATTGCTGGTCAATTATCATGGATTAATTTAATATATGAAGTTATTAATGAAGCAATTATATTACCTTTATTTTATTTTGTTGGCAAAGTTTTATCTGATAAGAAAGAACTAACCAATAGAATGAAGACGGGACTATTACTAACTCTAGGAATATATGTTCTACTGTCTATACTTATAATTAGTTGTGTTAATCCACTCCTTAAAGTAATGGCGACTGATCCATCGATAATTGATGCTAGTGCCACATATATTAGAATAGAAGCTATTGCTAATATCTTTGGTATATTATTCCAATTTGCTTTAGTTGGACTAGTTACGTTAAGTAAAGATAAATTAGTATATATTTTAACTGGTGTTAAATTGATTTTATGTGTAGTCCTAGATTTATTCTTAGTTTCTACATTGCCTTTTTCAGCTAATTTAGGTGTCAACGGCATTGGCGTAACAAATATTATTGTTAATGCATTGCTTTTAGCAACTTCATTATTATTACTTGCTAAAAATGGGATCAATATATTTAACAAAGAAAAGATGGATTTTAAATGGGCAAAACAATTTGCTAAGGTTGGTGGTATTTCGGGTTTAGAATCATTTGTTAGAAATCTAGCGTATATGGTAATGATATCTAGAATGGTAAATGTAGTAAATGAACAAGGAACGTACTGGGTTGCCAACAGCTTTATCTGGGGCTGGTTGTTACTACCAATATTGCAACTTGGTGAATTGATCAAGCAAGAAACATCAACTAATAAGGATGCAGTCAAAAATAATACTTTAGGTTATTTTACAATTACAGCAATTTCAATAATTTTTTGGTGTCTTTTAATACCAGCGTATAAGCCATTTTTTGAACATGTATTAAATTTCAGTGATGTAGATAAACTGTTTGAACTTGTAATGATACTATTTGGATTTTATATTCTATTTGCAATTCAAAATATATTTGATGCAACATTCTATGGTTTAGGCAAGACTCATTATATGTTGTTTGAATCTATTGTTACAAATTCAATTTATTATGGAATTGCATTTATTCTATATGTGTCAAGAGTATGGCAACCTACGTTAATTGGTATTGCGTTATTATTTGGTATTGGTAATGCATTCGACACAATAGTTTCATTAGGCGCTTATTGGTTCTTGTTAAATAAACATAAGATTAATATCCTGAATATTGAAAAACATATTAAATAGTGAAGAATAATCATTCATCCACAGTTTTTTTCTAAATATATCTTTATTAATAAATAGTTTACTTTTTTGATAGTACCTGATTTTAGGCGATAACCCTATTTTGGGGTGTTAAAACCTAAAAACGGGCTTGTCAAGAGGCGAAACTGCAAAAGTTCCGCAAGTTTTAGGATCATTAGCACATTTAGCTCTAAAAGGAACCACATGATTTTTATAAATTGAATTACGATGTATCTATTCATCATTGAATTAATTTTTTGTAGGTAGAATAAGTAATACCTAAGTTACTTTATAAATACAATAATAGAAATAATAATGCAATAGATATCCCTAGGGATATCGAAAAAATCGAAAATCTTATAATCCAGAAATTGCTTTAAGAGCTTTTCTGACACCATATGAATAATTTGAATAATCAATTAGATATTCTGATTTATCTTCGATCGCGTCGTTATAATTAGGAAGATAACACTTTATAGGAACATCATAATATGATTCGTGTGTATCGATGGTAAATGAAAATTTAT
>CAMELE010000088.1 GCA_945923475.1 uncultured Mollicutes bacterium | reverse complement strand
TTTCAATTTTTATTTCCATTTAAAAATCGCCTCCTATTTCTAGGATAGCGATTTGCTCTATTTTTTATAGGGTGTTAATTTTTGACGTATACCTTTTTAAACAGTAAAGTTACAAGCAGAATAAATATAAGTCCAATTAAGATCTCAGATTCTCTTAAAGCTTTTAATCCTGCACCATGAGCATTTGATAATGAGTTCCAAGACTCAGGGAAATCAGGGCCCATATCAACTGTGATTGTTCTTTCCTTATTAATAAATAGACTACCAGCACCACCAACGAAGATTAATCTTGTATTTGTATCTTCTAAAACTGAAGCAAGATGAATCATAATATCAGTGAAATTAGGAATTGTTTCAGGAGTACAACCACCTACAGCATCTGCAACAACATGGTACACATTAGGCTAGATAAAGTCTTTTATTATATGTTTTAATAGATCAAGCACTTTTCTTTTATCTTTATCGTTCAAATTATCGATTAATTCCGTTATTTGTCGGTGATAAGGATCATTTTGGAATGTACGAATATATTCGGACATCCCTTCATAAATATGACATAAACGATCATCTTTAAATGATCTTCCAATCAAAAAATCAACGGATACATCAAAAAAATCTGCTAGAGCAATTATTTTTGTAATCGATGGTTCTGTCCGTCCGTTTTCCCAGTCTGCAATGTTATAATCTTGTACTCCTATTGCCTTGCCTAGCTCTTTTCTAGAAAGATTTCTATTTGTTCTTAAACTAAGTAAATTTGTTTTCACATCATTTCCCCCTTTAGTTAAAATTACTAAATATATTATATAGCAATCATTTTGTTTGACACAATATTATTTGTGAAATAAAATGAAATTAGAAGGAGATTTTGATGATATATATGTAAAAACAAATGAACCACGCGAATATTCAATAAATGTTTACTTTTCTGATTTTGACGCATGGACACTTTATATCTATATTGAGGATTTATAATATGAAGATAAATAGTTTTACTTTTTTGAATTGGTTTAGTGATGATATTAATATAAAATCAGAAGAAACATTCCATTATATCTTGAATTTATTTGATTATATTAAGAATTTTTTTCTTTTGGATTATGTTAACGGATGTGTAAAGTTGTGGATCCCTATAAAAAAAGATAGTAAGGAAACCTATGAAAAATATTGCCGATATCACTATGAGGGATGCAATTTTTATGGAGAATATGAAGAAATTCCAGATACAATTTGGATTAGGGCCCTTTTCTGTTCGGGCGGAGATGAAAGAATAATTGTAATTAATAAAAAAGTATTTCACATAGATTTAAGCGATTCATATTATTATCCAAATGATATTAGTTTCCTGGAGTTATTTAAGTATTTAAAAAAGAAAATCGTGTTTGTAACTAAACTAATAAAAAGTGGAAAATATCAAAATCTTGTTGAAAAAGAATTACCTTATGAATATAGATATGGAACTATTTTTAAAAAAGAATTATGGAAAATAAATCAGAAATATAAAAAAATTAATAATGGAAAAATAACAAAAAAACTAATATCTGAATTTAAAAATGCATATAAATTACAGAAAACAGATAACGCATTAACCAACCCTACTTTTAATGATTATTTTGAAATGGCAATTTCTTTTTATAAGAAAATAGGATATGAGGTTGATAATAATAAAACATTATTTGAAAATTTCGTAGCGCATGGAGAAGATTTTGGTGGTAATTTACTAGCTAATTTTGATCATGATAGCGATAAAGATTTTATTAAATATTATAAAGAATTAGCATACACGCAAGGTGGGCATCCATGGGGAATAATAAGAGGATCAAGCAGGTCTAGAGTTACTCTGTTTCCAAAGGAAAATGAGAGAGGTTTTTTCTTTGTTCTTACTGGGAATGCAGCTTACTCTTCTTACGAAATGATTGTGGCGTATATTGAGTTTATTTCTAAAGGGTATCCTGTAGAAATAGGATGTTATGAAGACATAATTAACTATGTTACTGGAAATGAATATTTAGGATTTGTGCCTAATTATGTTTTGCCTGTTTATTGCTCGGAGTATTTTTCAAAAAAGGTTAACGATTTTACCTGGCTTAATGATAAAAAACTTATTCCATATATTGAATGGAATAAAATTGAAACTCCGATTTTATTAAATGATTTTATACAAATAAAATTTGATAAAGATACGTTTAATGAAATTGTCAATATTTTAGATAAAGCAACAAGATTCATAATTGGGCAATTCATATATGCTTTCCCTGATGAACTTGATAAAAAAAAGAAAAGTGATATTAGTTATAAAATAACAGGGTTACCTCATAATGAATCTTATGGAATTTATTCTGATAAAGTTCATGAAGATGCAAAAAAAAGTTACGATTTATTACAAACATTTAGGTATCAATTATTTTTGATGGATAAGGAAAAATATAAAAATACGGTATATGCAAATAAGATTTTAAAGGCTTCAAAATTGAAGGATGTTACAGCAGATTTCGTTAATAATGAATTTTATGTGAAATGTAGAGCACGTGTATTAGATTTTATCGTTTATTGTTTGTTGCTTGTTGCAAATCTTGAAAAAGGTAATATTAAAGAAATCATCGTTGCTATTGATAAATATTTTATTGATAAAAGAGTATCAGATGAAGAGCTTAAAATGTTATTAGAAGGTTTATACACGGGCTATAACGGAAAAACGTCTGCATATTCAGTTTTGTATTACATAGAAAGGTCATTATGATGATATATAAAGGAAGAAAGATAATTGCTATTCGCGGTGGATCTATGGATACAAATTATACACCTAGATATATTCTTGTTGATGAAACAACTGGTGAAATAGTTGATGATGCACAAGGATATGGTTATAAAGGCGAAAGAAAAGCATACTCAGCATTCTATTATAAGCATCGAGACAAAACAAAAGATGGAGAAAAGCGACGAATAAAAAAACTAGTCATTAAGTTTTGCAAAGATAATCCTGAATTGATAGAAGATTTACTAGATTTAGAATTTCATATATTGAAAATGAATGATAAAAATATCACTTTTAATTCAAAGATTGTAAGTGATTATTTTAAGAATTGTGGTATAGATAATTTAGATTTTTCAATTGAAGATTTTTTAAAATATTGGGATGCGTGAATAATAATAAAAATATCTGCATACGCTAATCTAAAAGTAGGCCACTTTCTAAGCTTCGCTAGTTGAAAACTAGGCCAATTATAGATATTCTCACATATAGGAGGATAAAAAAAGGTGTTATTACAATAATTACCTACATTTTCAAACGATAAAAACCTACAAGAAATTATAACATCTAATTTTATTTCTTTGTTCTTTACAAGAAAAAACATTCAATTAACTATCTAACCAAAACTTAAATTCCTATATTAATTACTTTACTAGCAATAATAAGCAAAATGATACGAATGATCATATCCTTTTTTTTTCTTTATATAACTTTTCTTGAATTTAGGGAACATGATATATACAATTAAATAAAGTAAGTTCCCTAAGGAGGTAATTATGGAAAATAATTTTGTAAAAATTCAAGAATTATTAAATCGACGTGCAGAATTTCAAACTCGATTAAATTTTTTACCTTATGATGGTACGCCCGAAGTCAAAACTATTTCAGGAAAAAGATATCTATATGTTCGCAAAAGAAAACTAGATAAAGTTAAGTCCACATATGTAGGAGAATATTCTGAAGAATTATATAATGTTTTATTAAAGAATAATGTCGAAGCAAAATCTATTAGAAAAGAAGTAAGGCATATTGATAAAGAATTAGCTTTACTTGGTTATAAAGATGAGGAATTATCTGAAAGGGTAATACTAAATTTAGAATTCGCTCGTTCTAACATGAAAAAAATTATTTATGATCAGGCTGTTTTAGAAGGTGTAGCAACTACTTTTCCAGACACTGAAAAAATATTAGAAAATGGTGTTGTGAAAAATGTTAAAGCAGAAGATGTTCTAAAAATAATTAACCTTAAACATGCTTGGCAATTTATTTTAGACAAAGATGTCATTCAATCA
This sequence comes from uncultured Mollicutes bacterium, assembly GCA_945923475.1. Taxonomy (GTDB): domain Bacteria; phylum Bacillota_I; class Bacilli_A; order Acholeplasmatales; family Anaeroplasmataceae; genus CAG-307. Next base: position 1,346 of record CAMELE010000088.1, on the reverse strand, counting down.
CGAAGTGACTATTATTTAGCTTCCTATATTGCTAAATTAGTTAATGAGGGTTTATTAGCTATCCCCAATGGTGGACAAATAAGAAACGTTCCTGTTACTATTGGTGGTTCAACTTATATTCCTCCTATACCTTTGGAATATATTGTTAAACAAGATATTATTGATTTATTGGACTCTGATTTAGAAGATATTGATAAAGCTATTGAACTATGCTTATATGTTATGAAAACTCAAATATATAATGATGGCAATAAACGTACCGCTATTATTTATGCAAATCATTATTTAATATCTAAAGGACAAGGTTTATTAGTAATTGATTATAATAAAGTAAGTGATTTTAAAAAACTTCTTGTGTCATATTATGAAGATAAAGATTTATTATCAATTAAAAAGTTTTTAAAGGAATGCTGGATAAAATTCTAGAACAAAATTTTCTTTCTAAAATGCTCTTTTAATCCAAATAGCAATATTATTGAAATCAATAATCGATTTATTTTTAAATATTTTGGAGTGTATAATCGACAATTTATAAAAGCAAAACTTGTGACATTATTAGTAACACGCGAAGAAAAAAACTAAATATAATCTATAGAATAAGTTTAAAAAGTCTTAATCAACTATCTGACTGAAGCCTAAGATGAATCAGCGGCTTTTTCCATGTGTTTTTTGATTAATTCATCAATAATTTTGATTTTCTCGAAAATGAGATCAAACTTATTATTTTTCATATTGACAACGATGAATATGATACTATATAATATTGATATCTATCAATATGAAAGGAGTAATGATTCGGGTGAATACAAAAGAAATCGCACAAATATTTAAAACTCTTGCGGATGAATCTAGAGTAAAAATAGTATTAGAACTACTAAAGACTAAAGAGTTATGTGCATGCAAATTATTGGAGTTAGTTAATTGTCAACAATCAACCTTATCTCATCATATGAAATTATTAGTTGAAAGTGGTATCGTTAATGCTCGCAAAGAATGGAAATGGACGCATTATTCTATAAATAAAGAAAAAATAAAGGAAATTAAAAGTTTATTTAATATTTAGGAGGAAACATGAGTTACACGTTACAAGAAAAATATAGTTTAATAAAAGAGGCAGTAAAAAAAGAATCGTCAAAAAATCCTATATTAATAGTAAAAAAGATAATGCATGAAGATTTTATAAATATTCATGGTCCAGAGCATCATTTTTTAGATGGAGCATCTTTCTTGGTCGCTTATAAAAATGCCGGTGGCGAAATAGATATCGACGAAAGCCTTGAAGAATTAAGTAAAAGAACGATTAATATGCCAGGAGCAATGTGTGGATATTGGGGGATTTGTGGATC
>CAMELE010000087.1 GCA_945923475.1 uncultured Mollicutes bacterium | reverse complement strand
TAATTTTAAGGCTCCCCGTCTGAACGGCAACGTTCAGGAGGGGGAGCCTTTTTGGTATTATCGGATTTGCTGTTTATTAGTGCAATGAATAGAAAAATAGCATATAATAATGTAAGAGGATTTTTCTTGAGCTTTAACACGCATTTATATATAATAACTGTATAAGGAGGAGTGGCGGCATGAATAATAATATTTTAGAATTGAATGGTTTATCAATCGAAATACTTAAGAGATTATCTTTTAAAAGTCATTTGCCGCTATCATTAAATCGTACATTGCGTCATTTTGATAAAATAGAGCTTATTAAAGAATTGACTGATATGACTAATTGGCTTGATGAACAAAGCCTTTTAGCTGATGTGGCGCTTGACTATAGAATAAAAAGTTTAGAGTCAATTTTAGGAAAATATAATCGGTATTATCCTAATAAACCGGTTAAGCAGGTTTTTAATGATATCTTGGGCTTTAGGGCATTTTGCGATACATATAAGGAAATTTTAGAATTAGATAAAGATTTATTCCATATAGCAGATATGTCTCAAGGAAAATTGGATGATGATGGCTATAGAGGAGTACATGTTTATTTTCAAATGGACAATAGCTTTTATCCTATAGAGATTCAGTTTAATACGTTATATGACAGACAGATTAACAATTGGCTGCACGACTATCTTTATAAAAAAGATTATCCGAATTCTATTGGTTGTATAATGCGAACAAAATACGAGCATGGACTGATAAAAACAGATATTGAGTTTGAGGAGGTTTTGAAAAATGTGTTATCTGGTTGCTAAAGATACAGCAAAACATGGTTGTTATGCGTTAAAAACTATGCATGGAAAGCATTTGGTAGAATTAAAAAGATTTTTAAATGAGCTTGTTGCTACCAAAGGCATTCAGTTAGTGACAATTAGCAGACCTACAGCTTTTGGCGAGTATGCACCTTATCGTTTTGCACAAAATGAGGAAGAATTTGTTGCTCTTGTCAAAGCAATGAAAGCGTAGTGTAAATTGTAGGAGTGTGGTAAGCATGGAGAATTTTGAGTTTGAGCGAATAGCTTCAAATGTATATAAATTATGGTTATGTAAAAAAATGTATGATAAAACAGCTGTATTAAATGCTAGTTACAAAAATTCTGATAAAGCATATTTTAAACTTGATGTTGCAGATGACACACACGTAGCTGTTATAATTAAATTAAAAAAAGAAGTCTCTAATATTGAAGTTGAACACTTTATTGATGATTTTTGTAATGAAGTTATAGATCAACAGATAAGATTAGATCTTGATGTAAGAACTTATGATATTAAGAAAATTATTTATGAAAAAGCCTTTTCTGCATTGAAGGTGAAAAAATGAAATTATTACCTTTTGATTTTGACAGAATTGATATTAATCATATATTGATTACTAATATTTCTGGCGAAAGTTCTATAATGGATAAGATCGAATTTGAAGCTTTGTGTAATGAAGATTTTGAATGGATAGCTGATACTAAGCTTAATGAATTAATTGCCAAAAATTTTCTAACTCCTGATGAAAGTTTGGCGTTGAGCATTGATTTACTTGCTAATAAGTTAAGAAGTCGCAAAGATTACTTACGATATTTTACATCTCTACATATGATCGTCTTAACGTTGCGTTGTAATTGTAAGTGTAGTTATTGTCATGCGTCATCTAAGGCTGGAATAGATGATAAATCTTATGATATGGATGAATTAACTGCCAGAAATACAGTAGATATAATATTTTTATCACCTTCTCCGTCTATAAAAATAGAATTTCAGGGTGGTGAACCAACTCTTAATTTTGATATTCTTGAGTTTATCGTGTTATATGCAGAAAAATTAAATCAAAAATATAAGAAAGAGCTATCATTTGTGGTGTGTACTAATTTATTGGATTTATCTGATTATCAACTAGACTTTTTATTTAAACATAAGGTTGATATTTCTACATCGTGTGATGGGGATAAGAGGCTTCATGATTGTTGTAGAAAATCATTAGTCTCTGAAAGTGCTTACGATACTTTCATCAAAAATTTAAAAAGATGCAGGAAAATATATGGGGAAGATGGACCAGCAGCATTATTAACAGTTACAAGAAATAATCTTGGGAGCTTAAATAAAGTTATTGATCATTATATCGAATTGGGATTTAACAATATTTTCATTCGGTCGTTAAATCCATATGGATATGCAGTAGATAATAAGGTACAATTAGGCTATTCTGTAGAAGACTTTGTTTTTGCATATAGAAAAGCATTAGCATATATTATTGACATAAATTTACAAGGAAAATTTTTTGTTGAAAGTTATGCGACTATTTTATTACAAAGAATTTTGACTCCTTTTGCGACAGGGTTTGTTGACTTACAATCACCAACAGGAGCAGGTATTTTAGGAAGTATATATTATTATAATGGTGATGTCTATCCTGCTGATGAAGGTCGAATGTTAGCAGCTAGAGGAGATAAAACATTTTATATGGGAAATGTAAAACAAAGCAGCTATAATGATATATTTAATGGAAAATTAATCCATAAAATTGTAAAAAATAGCTGTGTCGAATGTATGCCTATATGTGAACAATGTGCTTATAAGAGTTATTGTGGAGCAGATCCAATACGATATTATGTAGAGAGTGGCGATATAATAGGTAAGCGGTATAATAGTTCTTTTTGTAAAAAAAATAAAGCAATTATTGAAGAAATATTTCGATACCTCAATATGAATGATCCTAAAATTTTAAAAGTGTTTTGGTCGTGGATAAATAGAAAGCCTCTGGAGGTATAATATGATAACTGATAAGGGTAAAGCTGAAGGCTTACAGGGATTAAATATTTTTAAAATTACACGAGGCAATGGATATTTAAATTTTTTTGGGAATAGCATTAATGTTGTTGATAGTGGCAATTTTTCTTTAGCTAAAAATATTTTGACATCACAAAAGTCGTGTAAATGGTTTCAGAAAGGTGTAACAGATTTAAGTGAGAAATTTCTTAATTCTTTGAGTGAGGGTGATATAGTATCTGTATTAGAAAATGGAGTTGTAAATGTACTTTGGCAATGTAATTCGGATGAGAATTTATTATTTTTGACAGACTATTGTAATTCACATTGTATTATGTGCCCTCAAACGCAATTACCTAATATAGCGCATTATTATCAACAGGCGATATGTATACTAGAATTGGTAAAAGATACACCCAAATATTTATGTATCAGTGGTGGTGAACCTACATTTTTAAAAAATGAATATCTTACTGTTTTATCAATGATTAAAAATAAATTCCCAAATATTGCTTTGCAAATACTTACAAATGGCAAAAATTTTGCTGATTTCGCATTTGCTAAAAATAGTGTATTAACTTCTCCAGTTGATACTCTTTATGCTATCCCTATATATAGCGGAAATCCAGAGTTGCATGATGAGATTGTGTGTTCTAAAGGAAGTTTTAATAAAGCAATATATGGGATTTTGAATTTGTATCGATTACAACAGAATATCGAAATAAGAATAGTTATAACAAAGAAAAATTATAGAGATTTATCTAATATAGCGCATTTTATATATTGGAATATGCCGTTTGTTTTTCGTATTGCGTTTATGGGTATGGAAACACATGGTGCTGCGTCTGATAATTTGAAAGAAGTTTGGATTGAGCCTGTTGAGTATATGAAATATCTACAAGAAGCTGTATTATTTTTGAACGATAGAATGTTGAATGTATCTATATATAATTTGCCTCATTGTTTATTATCAAATGAGCTAAAAAATTTCGCTCAAGCTAGCATCTCTGAATGGAAGAAATCGTTTTTATATGTTTGTAAAAACTGCAGTAAGGCTAGTATATGTTCTGGTGTGTTTTCTACATCTATAAATATTCCGAAAGGAATACATTCTATTTAATTTAGTTATGTAAAAAAGTCGTCACTTTTAAATAAGTGACGACTTTAATCAATATCTGCTACTATAATGAGATCTGTGAGAACTATGCGATGAATGTGAGTAGTGAGAACAGTGAGAGTAATGATATAGTGCAGCATCAGCATTATCATTGTTTATTTTAGTTATAACTGAGTTTCTTACATTTTGGAAATCTTGACTATGCTGTAAAATTATTGGCATATCAGCATCAATGCTTTGAATTTCTTGAGCATAGACAGACGTAGGAGCGAATAAGCCAATGATAGACAGAATAGAGAAAAAAGCCTTTTTAATATCCATAACTATACTCCTTTACTTAAGATAAATTTATTGTAACATATTCTATGGTTTAGCACAAGTTACAGAGCCTTGAATTTATATTTGAGTTAGTATTAACTTCGTATTGTTTTTCTTCATCTGTTTTTAATAAAAATATTATATAATTTATCTATCAACGGTTTGTTACAAGGATGGTGAGCAACGTGAATTATTAAATTGAAGATGTTTTTAGTCCGCGTTCTTTTCCTCAAAATACATATATTTTCCGTAAGCTTGATGATGAAGAAACTGTTGATGACAGATTAAGACGTGCCTTGGCGATGAAGGGAAACCTGATTTTTGTTTCCGGTGCGTCTAAATCCGGCAAGACAGTGCTTTGTCATAGTGCCTAGCTGCTGAAAGCTACATTGCACTCAGCGGTAACCAAATAAGCACTAAAGCAGATTTTTGGAACCATATTGCGAAACAGCTGCCGTTGTCAGACGCAGTTGTAATGACAACCGGCGGGCAGGATACTGTTGCTAAAACAGGGCAGGCTCAATTTGCTGTTAATTTTGGTATAGCTAATATGGGAGTAAACATCAATAAAACTAATGGCGCTGCCTTTAATCAGCAGCTGGCAATGACCAACAACAGAACAGAGCGCCAGATAATCCAGTATCTGATTGATAATGATAAGGTATTGGTAATCGACGATTTTCATTATGTAGCGCGAGAGATGCAGATGTATATTGCACGTACCTTGAAAACAGAGCTTTTTAATGGCTTGAAGGCGGTAATCATTTCCTTACCGCCTCGAAGTGATGAAGCAATTATCTGCAATCCTGATTTAATCGGCAGAACTACCTCGATTGAAATTTTGCCGTGGACTGCAGACGAGCTGAAGGCTATTGCTGTCAAGGGCTTTAAGCTGTTGGGCATGCCGATAGGCGAGGCCGAAGAAAATCTTTTGGCGCAGGAAAGTATTACTTCGCCACAGCTGATGCAGGAGAATTGCTTTCAGCTGGCCTTTGCAGCAATGCAGAAAAAGCAGTCTATCAGCCTGGAGCTGGTGCATTTTGCCTTTAAGCAGACAGCACGAAATTACGCACATTATGAGCGCCTGGTCAAGGCGATTGTGCAGGGACCTGTGCAGGGAATTGGCAGACGTAAGCTTTATGCGCTTGCACAGGGCAGTGTGGATATTTATCATTTGCTGTTGTTGGCGTTTAAGGCGGATCCGCCTGTTACCGAGCTGAGTATGGTTACATTGAAGGAGAGAATCAAAGGCTTATTGCTTAGCAAAGAGCTGCTTTCCAGTACGATTATTTCTGCAACCATCAACAAAATTATTAAAATTGTTGAAGCGACAATGCCTGACCTGGATGCGCTGGAATATAAAGCGCAGTGTCTGTATATTTTAGATCCGTTTTTGTTGTTTTATTTGAGGTGGAAGTAGCTTGCGCAAACGCTGTATAATATTCTTGTAAAGCAAATGAGGAGGTTTTTGTTATGACTATGAAAAAAATCAACGCCTTTG
>CAMELE010000086.1 GCA_945923475.1 uncultured Mollicutes bacterium | reverse complement strand
TTAATTCTATAGATTATTATAAATTGTTCGGAATATATAACAATTACGAACTTAACTATATTATATATTATTAATCACGAAGTTAGCTAACAGAGCCTAGATAAAAATACTTACGATATTATAAGTACCTATATGAAACACTAAATAGTTATAATATCAAAATAAATATATATGATATAAAAAACAAAACAAAAAAACAAGGAATCTTAATTTTCATGATTGAATATTGATAAGCTGAGATACAATGAGTCAACCTGACCATCAAGAATGGACGTATACTATTACGTTTTGTCTCTCTTACATACCTTAATCATGCGTATTGTTTTTTTTGAGGCTACTGCGAATCTCTCGTAGTAGCCTTTTTTATTATCTATTTCCATACTGAACAAATTTACCTGTACTTCTTGAAAACACAAAAAATTGAGTATCTGGAGATATAGTCTTGTATATCCTAAAAAAATAATTACGAGGTCTTGTTGTTGATAATTTACAATCATAAAACCAGTCTCTATAGAAATCATAATAATAAATTCTATGAGTTTTTCTAAAGGCTCTAATAAAATCTCTAATAGATACTGATTCTAATGTTATAACTGCATAATTTATTTTTATATTACATTCTTTATTGCAATATTCCCTTACAAGCATCTCCAGAAAAAGTAAACCCTTATCATATTGCCTAACAATCTCGAACTCATTATTAGAAAAACAAAACAGGTCAGCAATTAGTTCATTGCCTTCCCTTCGAATATCCCCAAAAGTCAATTCATCAAGAATTTTCAATAAATCTATTTCATAGTCATCAAAATATTTGCATGATGATTCTGGAATTAGATACTGACGACACTGAGGAGGTATATCTCCTGAAACTCTTGTAAATTTAATTTTACTAAATTCTTCACCTTTTAATGCTTCACTAATTTTAGCATGAAGGTCCTTGTTCTTAAATTTAGACTTAATCACATTCAGCAAACCTTGATTTCTAGAATGAGTAAGAACTTTAGATTTATCATTGCTGGGCACAAGACTACGAGTTTTACAACCATATAACCTCAACAAAATATCAGTTGCAAAAACTATCTTAGCATTACCTTCTGGCATTTCCACTATAAGATCATTAGCATATACATTACCTCTGATCTCTCTGAACGCTCTTTCAATAGTTTTCTGAGATACATCTAATATAGATTTAATTAATCCATATTCAATCACCCTAGCCTCAACAATAACATCAAATATGTCTTGATATTTAGAAATTATTTCGAGCCTTTTAATAGTCTTCTCCTGTTGTTTATATTTCTTCTTATCATTATTGCCATTCTTCTCTTCCATGCAATTCACCCCCTTTTAAGCCTGTCGAGAAGGTTGCTATTTCACAACCTTATAATTTCCATCACTTATTTGAAGCACATGCTTAACGTAGTTATAATGTGCCTCTCGTCTTTCTTTTCTATAGTTACTAGTTTCAACTTCTACTGCAACAGATTCGCCCTTGGAATCAACATATAAGAAATCAACGACAGATATACTCATACCTTGTTTTTTTAATATATTTATATTTGCCTCATGCTTAAATCTCTGCTCTGCCTCCCCCTGTATATCTTCTAGTGCTACAATGCCTATAGGCATTTCTTTAAGATCCTTCTTTGCATCAAATAATTCATCCCTACCAACTAATCTAAAAAGTTCCTGCTCGCACTTTAATAAGTGCTCATAGCCAAAATATTTTCCACAATGATGATTCAAGTCATGTTGTAACATTACTTCTTTACCTTTTTTATTTAAAGAGTAAACATATTTAGTAATAGATTTCCCGTTTTCAATAACATCCTCCTCATTCCGTTGTATACAATTCAGTTTTGAAAATCTCTTTCGGATAGTGTCTTCTGAATAACCGAATCTCTCAGTCAGGGATTCATAAGAAATCCCTCCAAGTTTACTCATATACAAGAAGATCCTTAAGTCCTTCTTCGTTGGCTTCAGCTCTTTCTTTTCTTTCTTTGCGGCTGCCACATGTATCACCTCCTTAAATTCAAAATTCTATCTTATAGAATTTTGAATTTTATTTTTAATACAACCTATAATTCAGAAACCATATCTTTTCCAGAATCAATACTAATCAACTGTTACAATAGATACTAGACAAATTTATATTGATTCCCTAAAAGAGTAATTTCTTTTTTTTCTTTTTTGCTAAGCTTTTTGGAACTTTTTCTTTAAAAAGAAAAAACCAAAAAAGCGAAAGTAGTAATTACAAAATTTATTTAATACAAACAAATAAGGATAGATGGTGTTTTTTTTATTGGAGTGGTTTTTGCTCCAATAAAAAAATTCCATTATCCGTAGAACAAGCCGTCGGCGGACCGACTGACAGACAATTACCCACTTTTTCGTTTATTTTACCAAGTAATGATAATCCCAATAGGATTATTATTACTTGGTAAAATAGAAAAATGGTGTAAATTGTAGGAAGGAGGGGTCCGCCGCAATTTTTGTTGTAGAACGCAGTGATTACAACAAAAATTGAAAAAAATATGGTTTTCTATTTGGTGAAAACCATCCGACATAATTATATATAGATTACAGATAATTTATAACAAAAATAGGATTCATAGTGTTTTATTGCATAAAAAAAAGCACCCCTTTGGGTGCTTTTAGTACTTATCCCATTTATCGATACAAGAAACATTACCAACTAGAAAGGGATATCATCATCTTCTATATCATGATATTCAATATCAGGTTCATATTTAAGTCTTAATTCTTCAACTTTTGATGACAACGTATCAATACGTTGATTATGATAATCAAATAAATTATGATGACAAGCTAATTCTCTAACCATATCTCTGCTGTTAAATAAGCAAAGTAACGTATCGAAATCAATATTATTTTTATTGCAAGCCGCTTCAATTACAGATAGTTCTATTGCAAAATCAGGTTCATCGTTATTGCAATACCAGTTTAATGCCGCCTCAATGATAAAACTTTTTAACTCTGCCTTATCATTTTCATCTACAATATAGCAAAAATCATCCTCTGTAAAAGAGTTGAAGTAATACGACTCTATCATATTACAGTTTTCGCAATAGTAATCATGACGACAACTACCTGTAACAACCTCTGTAAGAACAGTCTCTCCAAAATATTCTTCATCCTCACGAATACTATATGATCTATTATCGTACCCATAAATTAATTTCATTTCTTTTTCACATATATTGCAACTCATATATTATACCTCCTAAAATGTCATATATAAAATGTTAACCGTGAACATTATTTCTTGCTATTACTTTCTTTACCAGTAGCTTTAGTAGATTTATTCCCATTAGCCTTACCTAGCTTATCTTTTAGATCATTCAATTGTAATTCTAATTGTACTATTTTATTCTCTTTTTCGTGTCTTAATTTTATTTCTCCATCCAATTTGTTATTTAGTTCTTTTATATCTTTTAAATAATTTTTAATATTTTGGTTATGTGATTCTATTAACTCATCCTTGCCTTTAACTTCAACTTCTAAAGCTTTCTTTTCTAAAGTTAATAAACTTATTTGAGACTCCATATTTTTCTTTTCAGAAGAACTGTCGTTAACAGAAGTTTTCAAAGTTCTATTTTCTTCACTTAATAATTTATTTAGTGATTCTAGTGAGCTTTTTTCAGATTGCAAGGTATTTATTGAAACATTAAGATCTAAAATCTTGCCATTCAATTCACGCTCAACAGAAAGGCTTGTCTGATTAATCTTATTAACCTCTTCAACATGTTCAGTTCTAGCTAATTTCATTTCTTCTCTCAAGTTGCTTTCAGTTAAAGCAGCCTGTTCTAGCTTAATAGTTAAAGTTTCTTTTTCTTTTTCTAATTCTTTAATAGAACTTAAATATTTATCTATCTTTTTATTAAACTCACTCTTTGCAGTTTCAAGAGTTTTATTAAAATCTTTATTTGCTTTCATAAGTTCTCTTGACTCAGCCGTGAGTTCATTAATAGTTTCTTTTTGTTCAATTATAGTAGCTTTATTTTTTTCATTTGAAAGATTTAATCTCTCAACATCCTTAACAAGTTTTTCATTTTCTCCAGTAAGTCTGTCGAGTTGTGATTCCATTATTTCATTATTTGCAAGTTCAATTGTAATTTCGTCAATCTTAGAAGCCATTGGATCTAAAAACCTAGCTTTATATCTAGCCTCCTCTGACATAATCCCTTTAGAGATAGCAGCAACTTGGCTCTTAATAGATTCTAAGCTATTTTCTATTACAGTAATATTATCACTAAAAGCTACAGCTACACCTGATTTCAGTGCTTCTTCTTTCATTGATAAAAGTTCCTTTATCTTCTCATGATTCGAACCATTTAGTAGAGTATAAAGAATTTTAGCTCCACGGCTCGTCTTACTTGCTATCTGATACGCCTTGTTGTCATCGCTTAGCATCTTATCATCATTCATTAAAGCAGTTATTAAATCTGGACTAACATCATCAACAGAAACTTTCTCTAATAACTTTACATCTAGCAATGCATCTAAATCTATATTATTTATATTCGTATTATTTAAGTATTCTATAAGTTCATTTAATTCAAGTTCTTTTAAATTATTCTCGCTCATTTCGAGCACCTCCTAATTTATTTAAAAAATATATATGTAATTCATATATATATTATACCACAACTATATCTTTATGCAACTTTTCTTATTTAGGATATCCCTCTATATCCGTTGAAATTTCAACGGATATCCAATATTTAAATCAGAAAGCAATATATATCCACAACATATCAAATCAATCGCTAGATATCCAAGGATATTTATTGAAATTCCAACGGATATCCAATATAAACACAACAATAAATAGGGTATCAAAAGTAAAAACAAAAAAACCACCTAAATAGGTGGTTTAATATTAAATATTAACGTTAGAATTTAATTAATTTCTGTATTTTGATATTCAGAAAATACATTTTAGTAATCATTATAATAATCACTATTTGAATATTCTTCATTTATAGGTTCATCATCTAAATCATAATTTATTGTATTATCTATATTTGTAGTTATATTGGAAGAGGTTATTAAAAGATTAAGTTCTTCTAATTTAGCAAATATACGTTTATTGTTTTCTATATTTTCAAGTAACTCAGTGTCGTCTATACTATCTTTAAATGCTATAAATGAAGATATTTTATCAGATAAACTTCTTTTGAAAGTATCAATATTTTTAATGAATGACTTAGCCTTTGCAATGCTATAATTATTAGATTTTTTATTAGTAGTATCTGTGGCTTGTTTAGATAATTTAAAGTTTCTTATTTCAGCTTCGGTTTCATCGCAACTCATATTATTAATATCAAACCTTGATAAAAAATCTTTTCTATCATCATCGCTTAAACATGATAAAGCATAAGATTTCCTCACTTTATATTTTACAGCTGTTTCTTCATCAAGTGTTGCTGCAATTTTCATATACTTGTTAGCTAAGTTGTGACTAAAATCTAATTCATTTTTAATCCAATCAGAAAAGCTGGAATGCTCCATTAGGGATTTAATGGTGTTTAATGTATCTCCTAGTGCATAAAAATTTTTATTACTTTTATCTATAAGATCAACAGCATTTTTCTTTAGGCTATCAATAGTAGCTTCCTTAATTGATATTATTTCTTTTTTAGTAGTCATAATATTACCTCCCCTATAATGTAATTTCCTTTGTTGATATCAAAGGATTTTATATTATATAAATCAGCAAAGTTATTTATAACAGCGTTGAATCAATGTTTTTCTTGAAAAAATATAGGCATGAAAGAACTAGTTTTATACTAATTTCCATATAAAACAAGTATATTGCATTATTGTAGGTACCCAGTGTCATATCAAAACATATTTACGTCAGTTATTACGTCAGTAGCTAGTTGAAAAACTGTAAATTTAAGCTGCTTTTCTACAAACAAAGTGGGCTGTCGGCCTTAGAGACAAAATCCGAAGGATAAGAAAAAGGGTGATTCGAAGTGCGCAAAAAGGGTGATTCGAAGTGCGCAAAAGGGTGATTCGAAGTGCGCAAAAGGGTGAT
>CAMELE010000085.1 GCA_945923475.1 uncultured Mollicutes bacterium | reverse complement strand
AGACTTGAGTTTCGCTATGTAGTTATAACGACTTTCCTACTTGGGACTTTCACCCTTTAGATATATGACATGCCCGTCACACGAAAAAAACCTCCAGGATTACTGGTCCCAGAGGTTGATAATTTATTTATAAAATAACACTCCTACTTTCTCAATAAACTCATCAAGTAATATTTCATATTCTTTTTTATGAGCAATAGCAAAATCTCTATAAAACAAAGAACATCCATGTACAACCTTATTCCTAATTTTTCTAAATGACTTAGTTTTGCTATTGTCTAAACTCGTTTTAAAAAGGAAATCAAGATTATCATCACATATATCAATTTCATATTCTTTTATTTTGAATTTTAGTGAATTTAGATTTAAGCTTTCTTTACAATTGCATAACTTCTTTGCTAATTTTTCACAAAAGAAATATTTGCTTAATAAATCTGAAATATCACATGTTAATATGTGTGATTCTTGTAGAAGGATACTTTTGTCTTTTCGCTTATAATTCATATTCATTTTTCATTAAGATAATAAACTATCAATCATCAAATATCTTGTATCGAATTTAATTGAATCTAGCGACATGCTAATATAATTGTTCTGTTGAATTAAAATATCAAACCCTTTTTGAACAACGCTTGTTAAGTTAGTAACTTCATTGCGCAAATTCATAATATTATTATTAAGTTGAACAATATTATAATTAAGAACGTTTAAACTATTAACAACAGTGTTTCTGTATGCTTCAGTTTCATATAAATTTATCGCTTCTTTTAAAGTATCTGCTCTGCCGTCGAGCACAAGAGCTAATAAAGCATTAACGTGTTCTTCATCAGAATATTTTTGTGGTAGAGGAATATTTTTAATTAGGTTATTTTTAATTGTCGTTAAATCTTGCACTTTAGAAATGATATAGTCGTGAGTAGCTGAACATTCTTTTTGATATTTAATTTTAACTTTATTTTCATAATCTTTAAAAAGTGGGTCTTTATCTAGTAATTTATTTAGATAATTTTCGTCGATCTGAATCTCGTCAATTGTTAATTTTTGGTAATGCTTTTTGTTCCAAATGATTATTCCAATAATCTCAACAGCAACACCTAACGGCAAAACTATTTTTCCAAAAACAGAAAACCAAACAAATACAAATCCCAATCCTAATAAAATCGCACCAATAATCATAAAAGCCATGCCTAGTTTAACATCTCTATCAATTTCACTACGTCTTTTATTTTCCAATATTTCAAAATTTTTGATTTTTCTATCCATGCTTTTTATATATTCTTCTTCTTTTTTACTATAATCAGAATGGGTCTTAACAAATTCTTCTTGTACAAGCGGTTTAACGTCAGAATCAAAATATATCTCTTCGTTTTTATCCCACACTAAATTTCTGCTAGTAATATCAATATTTTTATCAATCTCTCTATTATCATCAGCAACTTGATATATATTTTCTAATTCATGACATTTTTTGTAGAAATTATGCCAACACAATAAATCGTACTCAAGTTTAATCTTTTCAAGATTTTCTTCTTTTTTTTGCTCTTTATCTACTTTTTCGGTTGTAGAATCGTCAATTTCCGTTAATAGTTTTTTAGCGTCCTCAAGAGAATATTCAGTACCACACTCCTGACAAACAAAAACACCATTTTCCTTCTTGATAGAGAAAGATCCACATATTTCACACTTCATTTTTTTCATATTATTATGTTCACCATTTTTATTATATATACAAGCCACTTCATCTTGTCAAGATGTATACTTGTTTTTTAAAATGTTAATTGTTGCTTCAATATTTGTATCAAGCCATGAATCAAGGCTGCCATAGGTTGTGACTAGGTAATCTTTAACTTCATCAGTCATTTGAGTTAAGCGTAAGATTACCCAATGTATGTAAATACTTAGAATGAACTTGCTCATAATTTGACCCTATTTCTTCTTTCCAATCATCTGTCAATTTCTGTGGCATAACATGTTCAATTGTTAATGAATCAAATTTTAATATTTCCTTTGACATTGATCCATCATTAGCAGTTTCTTCAACTGATTTTAATATGTATTTACATGCGTTTTTCTTATGGTAAAGATCCTTAGATATTAGCGACTCTTTGAACTCAGTATCTGATGGAATTGAGTCTTTAGTATTTAATTCACTGAAAAATTGAACAATTGCATCATAGTAATTTTCTTTATTTTTTTCTTCAGAAAATACACGATTATACAACGTCTTATATAAACCCTTAAAAGAATTTGAAGGCACTTCACAAACAAGTCTTCTCAAATGATAATTGAAAAGAAATGACACAATTTTATCCAGTTCGTCACTGCTTTTAATAACACAGCTTTCATAATCATCAAAAACCTGAAGAAGAAATGGGAAAACAGTAGTTTGTTCTATTGTACGAAGTCCTTCTAATTTTCTATTTACTACCTCACTGTATGAATCATCACCATATAAAAAACAATGATAAAAATTAGAATAATGTAATAATTCTTCTAATAATGATTCATTTGATTTTCCGCTTTTTTCAGCATATCGTCTATAAACTTCATAAGCGTTTTTAAGCCCCACTTGTTCTTTGGCTTTTATTGTTAAAAAATCAATAAAGAAAGAAGACATTTTATTTGTTCCAACATTTCCTTCAATCTTTGTCCAATATTTTTCAAACAATAGTTCTTGATTTTTATCTGTCATCAAAACATAGTTTCTAATCAAATCGGTCAAAGATAATGGAACACCAGTAGAATTAATTGATTCAAAGACAACTTGAGGATCATCTCCGTCTTCTGATTTAAGTACTATAACTGCAGCAGTTAACCATTTAAGTCCATCTAATATATCTTTTGCGGACATTTCATTTTTTATTGTTGCTTCAATTAATCTCTTTAAATAATCATAGTTAGAATAAATTTGTGATGCTTTATTCATTAATTTTATGTCGTTATTCAACAATAAAAGAAGCTGTTCATTATCACTTTTTATTGGCTTTAGTTTTATTTTAGTTTGTTCAGAAAGATTTAATTCATTGTACCTATCGGTGTTAAATAAAATTGAGTTAATTTCTTCACGAATATTATTATTGTCACAAACATCATATAAAGCCTTCATGATCAAAAATATTGTTGTGATTCTTTGTTGGCCATCAATAATTAGATATCTATAAATTTTATCAACTTCGCCCATATCAACATATACAATAGAACCTAAAAAATGAGAACGTTGTTTTTTTGAAGCTAATATAACGTCATCTAGCAACTTTTTACAATTTTCTTTTTTCCAATCGTAGTTTCTTTGATAAACAGGTATAACAAACTGTCTTTTATTTGTTTCGATTAATTCACCTATTACTTTATATTTGTCAACTTTCATAAATTCGTCTCCTAAACATATTTAAAGCATTCTCATAGTATTAATCTTGTCACTTTATATTAGGAAAATTTAATTTAAAAGTAAGAGATTTCTATGATTTCATTATCTAATCTAAATACTTTTTTAACTTATCGTTGAAATGTTTTACTAATTCGCTTCCATCCATGTTTGGACGCCACATAAAATAATTGTCTTGATATTTGTCATACCAAAATTTTATTTCTCTTACACGTTTTGGATCTCGTGTAATATCGCCTTCAAAAACTACCCAAAACGGCAATATCTCCTCCGAATAAATATTTCCAATCAGTCTATATGCTTTAATTAATCCAGGTGTAAATAATTTACATGATCGTTCGTGAGCATTACCTCTTCCAGCACTAGGATCTTTCCCTTCAACCCAACCATCTTGACGTTTTATTTCTCCAAAAATAATTTTCCCTGTTTCGGTATTTTCTATTGCGAAATCAGGAGAAACTCCCCATTTAGTTTTTGATAAATCTATATTTGGATTGTATATTTCATCTATGACCTTTTGATCTAATTCAACTGAAGCATATAAGTTTTTAAGGTGCTTAGGTTGCCTATGCAACTTATATACTGTTCCTTCAAAAGCAGCATCAAAAACTTCATAAAGATTTTGTTCTGCACCTAGAGCTTTCTCACCAGCTAAACGTTCCCAATTTAATCTATTTGATAATTCTGCTTTTCCCATAATTCGTTCCTCACACCTTAATATTTATCTATTCCATCAAATAGTTCTGATAAAGAAACATTTAATCCATCGGCAATCTTTTTTATATTGATAATCGATATATTTCTTTCTCCATTTTCTACAGACGAATAATAAGTTCTATCCATATTAATAGAATTTGCGAAAGCCTCTTGACTTAAATCAGTTTTTTCTTTTCTTAATTCTCTAATTCTATTTCCTAATTGCTTTCGTATCATCATTCATACCTCTTTTAAATTTTATTAGAACTGTTACTTATACACAACGGATTATAAGCAACATTTTTATTGACAAATGTGCTTTGCTATGCAAAAATAAAAAAGAAAGGTAAAAAATCATATGGAACAGAAGAATATCACTGCTTACTCTATTTATAATAAGAAAGCTAAAAATAAAACAAAAATAAACCCTTTGGATAATTTATATCCTAAATTGCCTAATAAGAAATATCAGGTGATTTATGCTGATCCACCATGGGACTATGGTGGGAAAATGCAGTATGATAAAACAACAATTAAATCAGAGAACGAAGGATTTGAAAAAGAAATTTTTATTAGCTCAGCTTCATTCAAGTATCCAACTTTGAAATTAAATGAATTAATGCTTCTTGATGTACCAAGCATTGCTGATGATAATTGTATTTTATTTATGTGGACAACTGGGCCACAACTTGCAAATTCAATAAGGCTTGGAGAGTCGTGGGGATTCGAATATAAAACAGTTGCATTTGTATGGGATAAACAGGTTCACAATCCAGGAAGATACACTTTATCACAGACTGAATTTGTTTTAGCCTTTAAAAAAGGGAAATTTCCTACTCCACGCGGTGCAAGAAATGTTCGCCAACTCTTGTCAATACATAGAGGGGAGCATAGTGAAAAACCATTAGCTGTTATTGACGGAATAACGAAAATGTTTCCGACACAAGACAAAATTGAATTATTTGCTAGAAACAATTTTAACGGTTGGGATAATTGGGGATTAGAAATTCCAAATTCTAAAATCGATATTCCGACGCAAGAAGAATTGCTTACAGAAAAAAAGAAATAGTATATGAGTCAAGCATGCTGTATTGCTTGGCTTTTTAAATTATCACAAATAAACAGTTTTATTATTAGGACAAAATAAGTTTAGAAAATTTTGTGCTGCTATCAAAAGAAACTTTAAGATTTCTTGCTTTTTATATCTAATTTTAAATTTTACATATTGAAGCTAATTATCTTCAAGAACATACCTTGTGTATAATTTTACAACTTCATTAAATAAATCAGTTTTTTCTTCATATGATTTATCATCCTGTTTGAAATAATTCATAATTTTTGAACATATTTCTAACTTAACATCTTTACTTTCATTGGAAATAGAAAAATAATCTAATCCAACGCCAAAATAATCTGCAATACGCTTTAAATCATCCAGTCCAGGTGAGCGTCTTCCAATCTCATAATTGCTTATAGTTGCTCTTTGGACTCCTAAAGCTTCCGCAAGCATGTCTTGTGTGATTTTTTCGCTTTACGTAACAACTTAATCTTTTCACCGAATTCTTCTTTTTCCTTATGCTTACTATAACCAGCGCCACCACGACTATGGTTATATCCTTTTTCAGAATTCATAGAGTCGTACATTTTAATGAAGAATGTTTCGGCTTCAATCACTTCTTCATAAGTTAAATTATCTCTAACAATTTGATGAAAGAAACCATCTGTCCATCCATATTGGCGTATATCAGAATATAATTCATAATTGTTTTTATATCCTTCTCCGTCTTTCCATCTTTCTTTAGCGTCTTTTTAAGTCACTCCAACATATACTTTTTTATTTGCAAGACATGTATGAACATACAAAGTGTAGTTTCTATCTTCATCATTTTGGGATATATTATCATTAATTTTATTGTTGGTTTTCATATTTCTTATTTCACCTCAATCCCATGTTCTTTAAATAACGGAGCTAATTTTCTTTTGATCTTCATTGTAGGTTCAAATCTACCTGTTTCCCATCTATTGATAGATGCAAAAGAAACACCTAGATACTCAGCAAATTCCATTTGTGTTAAAAGCATTTTATTTCTAAGTTTCTTTATAGCTTCGGCGTATGTCATAAGAAAACTCCTTTATCCTCATAATTATAGCACTTTATCTCTAATTAATCTATAATTTCTCTCATAATTTACCTTTCGTTTTCCTACCCCTACCTATCGTTTTCTTACCTAATCAATCGTTTTCTTACCTATACCTTTCGTTTTCCTACCCTGAGCAATCGTTTAAACTATACCCTGTAAAATGGACAAAACAAATTGTGTCGAACCTTAAAAATG
>CAMELE010000084.1 GCA_945923475.1 uncultured Mollicutes bacterium | reverse complement strand
AGCCTATTCATGCAAATGGTTTAAATATATGTTTTGTTCTCACTATATTATTTTACATATTATTGTTTATTAACATTAAATTTGCTAATTTTTTAATGGGTACTACATTTTCTTTTATATTTTCATGTTGTTTAACTATTTTAGGTTGTTATGCAACAAGTACGGTACCTAATAAAAAGGAAATGAAAGGTAAGTTGTTCTTTGGTTATAAGAAACATAACGAAAGTAAATATCAAAAATTATCTGATTATATTAAATTTAATGGTATAGAGCAAAAATTATTAGATGCAGAAGAAAGACTAAAGCAATTTGATTCACAAACTTATTTATTTTATAAAAGAAAGTTTAGAGAAGATAAAACTTTCAAGGAAATATCTGATGAATTTGATATAGATAATCCAAGAATAGTAGAAACTTTAGATAAAGCATATTTTTACATGATAGGAGCATTAGGAATATAATGCTTTTTATTTTTTATCATAGTCTGACTGACTATGTTTTTTCTTATATAATAAAATTAAACTAGAAAGGAGAGGACAGAACTTGTTAGAGTAGTTTAAAACATTATTCGAGAAGTATTATAATCTGCCCTCTTTTTTCATTTTTAAAAGGAGATGATTTTATGTACGGGAACCCTTATTATAATCAAATACAAAGATACCAACCCGTAGAACCTATTAATCAACAGGTAAATACACAACCATACATACAACCAATACCTCAAACAACTAATCAAGTTGGATTGTTAGGTAAGTCAGTAGATAGCATAGATGTTGTTAAAGGAATGGACATTCCATTAGATGGAAGAATTAGCTATTTTCCATTAACAGACGGTAGTGCTATTGTAACAAAAAAATTGCAAAATGACGGCACAAGCAAGATGATTGTATATAAACCAGTTGAAGAAAATGAAAAAGAAAAAATAAAATTTGCAACTATTGAAGATATAGATAAAAGACTTGAAAAAATAGATTTTAGTGAAATTGATGATTTGAAAGACGATTTAGAAGATTTAAAAAAAGAGTTGAAAGATATTAAAAACAAATTAAAAAATAAAAAGGAGGATTAATTTATGAACCCAATTAATATGTTAAAAGGCATGATGGGAATTAGTAATCCAAAAGATATGGCAATGAAAATGCTATCTCAAAATAACAATCCCATATTTAAAAATTTAATTGATATGGCAAACAAAGGCGACACAAAAGGCGTTGAAAATTTTGCTAGAAATTATATGAAAAGTCAGGGAAAAGATTTCGACCAAGAATTTAATAATTTCAAGGATATGTTTAAATAAAATATTTGGTTTTTAATATAATTTTGCAATTCCCAAGTATTTTAAATATAAAGAAAGGAGAAAAAAATATGCGTGGAGAAAGTGGATTAACTGCTTCTGATGTTGCTCTATTATCTGGAAGAAACGGAAATAATGATGGTTTTGGAGATGGAATGGGTGCATGGTGGATTATTGTATTTATAATCTTTGCGTTTATGGGATTTGGACGTAATGGATTTGGCGGTTTTGGTGGCGGTAATGGTTCAGGTGCTACTGATAATTATGTACTTGCTTCTGATTTTGCTACAATTCAAAGACAATTAAGCGATGGCTTTGGTGATTTAACAGCACAAAGTAGATACATTCAAAATGGATTATGTGATGGTTTCTATGCTATGAATACAAGTTTATTAAATGGATTTGCTGGTGTTAACAATGCTATTATGACTAATGGTTATGAAACTAGAAATGCTATACAAGGAGTTTCAAGCCAATTAGCAAATTGTTGCTGTGATATTAGAGAGGGTATTCAAGGAGTTAACTATAACTTAGCAACTAATACTTGTGCTTTACAAAACACAATGAATATGAACACTAGAGATATAGTTGACACTGTAAACGCTAACTATCGTGCATTACATGATGAAATAGTCGCTAATAGAATTGAGGACAAAAATGCTCAAATTCAAGCACAACAAAATGAAATTAATGCATTAAGATTAAGTGCAAGCCAAGCAAAACAAAATGCTTACTTAATCAATGAGTTAAAACCTTGCCCATCACCTAGTTACATAGTACCAAACCCTAATTGTTGCTATAATTATCAAGTAACAAGTGGATGCGGATGCGGAAATTTTTAGTAAGACCTGATTACAGGAACTTGATTACAAGTGCTTACTATTTTTAGAGATAGGAAAGCCCTATCTCTTTTTTAAATAATTATTATTTTGTCAATCATTGTGCAAAATATACTATTAAAACAATAAAAACGCACAATATTTTAAAAATAATGTGCAAAATTTATAAGAAAGGAATGATATTATGATACAAAGTTATCAAGAAACACCAGTTTTACTTGCTTCAAATTCTAGTCCTTTAACATTTTCTACGGATTGTATAAGAACAAGATGTGCTAATTGCTATGGATTTCTTCAACATTCTCAAGGCTCACCACTTTATAAGATTTTAAATGGTGGAAACTATGATGTTACTTTTAATGCAAATGTAACAAGTGCTACTGCTGGACAAGTTGCTTTAGGTTTATATATGGATGGAGTTCTATTACCTGGCACGACTGTTATTGCTGATATAGCAACTGCTGGAAATTATGTAAATGTTGCATTTACTAAAACAGTACCTATTTGTTGCAGAGATAATGCCACTTTAACAGTACAATCAGTACCTAGTATTTTAACAGGTACAACTGCAACTGGAACACCAACTGATACACAAATACCTTTATATCAAAATGCTAACTTTAGAATTAGCAAAAGGTCATAATGAATACTGATAATGAGTATTTATTCAATTTAATAAATATATTATCTTTTATTATTGGCATTGAAAACTTAAACTTGAATGGCAAACAAATTGAAAAATTAGAAAGTCATTTAAGCAAACAAGACAAGCAATATGAAGAGATAGTAAAATTATTAAAGGAAGGAGGTATTTTAGATGGAAGAAGAGAACAAAGAAACTAAAGAAGATGTTTTAATAAAAACAAAATCTGAAGTTGAAAGAATAATAAAACAAATTACTGAAAGTGGTTTACAAATTGCCAATGTAGAACTTTTATACAAATTAATAGATATTCATAAAGACATTGAAAACGAAAAATACTGGAAAGAAAAGGAGGAGAATATGATGTATAGAGATTATGATAATTATAGTGGTGGTCGTTCAAGAGATAGCCGTGGTAGATATATGGAAAGTTATGGAAGAAGAGGAGTACCCGGAACTGGAAGAGGTCGCTATCGTGGATATGATATGATTGAAGAAATGGGCGAACACTACGGAGATTATTCAGAAGGTAGAGATACATATGGAAATGATAGAGAAACTGAAAAATCTTTTGATAAAATGTTGCAAAGCCTTGAAGATTTCACTTATTTAATAATGCAAGAAGCAGATAGCCAAGATAAAATTGAAAAGGTTAGAAAAACTGCACGTAAGATAAGTGAATTCTAATGTTTAAGTATTACAATGCCAATCCATTAAAGAATAAAGTATTTGATTGTACAACCAGAGCCATATCTTTAGCAGAAAATACTTCATGGGACTATACTTATAATAAATTAAGCAATCTTGCAAGAGAACAAGGACAAATGATGGATAGTGTAGAATTTATAGAAGATTATCTTGATAGAAGATACCCTAGACAATGCCATTATTCTAAAACCATTGAAGAATTTGTAGATGAACATCCTCATGGAGTTTATTTATGTACTATGACAGGACATATAACTTGCGTAATTGATGGATGTATATATGATACATTTAATTGTGGTGATAGAATAATGCGTTGTGCATGGAAAGTTGAGTAAAGGGATTAATTCCCTTTAAATGTACCGTTGACGAAGAGGCTTAACGACAATGTCTGCAAAACATTGATACACAGGTTCAAATCCTGTACGGTACTCCATTATTGATTTTAATTTAAATTTGTGATATATTAAATATGCTTTTAATTATGTATGTATTGCTTATAGGCAGTACTAGGAATAATAGTAGTGTTAAGGTATCACCTCCTTTCAAATATGGTAAACTCATGACACTTTGTATTATTCGTAGTAGTGCTTATAAAAGCACAATGATTGATATGTATAAGTGGTAAGACACTAAAATCTTGCAAGTACTACATATCAATTCATATACTTCATTCGTTAATTCGTTCATTGTGGTATATGCGTGCTATCTTAATAGGAATTGTACTGACGATATAGATTGAAGTCCACAGTTCCACTGTGAATAGTATATATCATTGGTGCAGTATCTATTAAAGATACAATGAAATGCGAGGATGACTACTCGGAATTGATTAGATGTTATCTTTTTAATTCGTTGTTCACATTATAAAAGCAACTTTAAATGGTTGTTTTTTTGTGAAATAAAATAAATATGGTATAATTTTGTGAGAAAGGAAGAAACAAATGAAAAAAATAATAATATCGGATGATAGAAAACTTAATATATCAAATGTAGTTATTGGCTATTTGCAAGAAAATAAAATCGAAAAACTAGAGTTTGAAATCCCAAAAGAATATGAAAATTTTGGCCGTAAGGCTTGTTTTGATGCAAATGGAAAAACTTTTGTAAAAACTTTTGATAACATAACAGGAAATACAATAACACTAACAAGAGATATTACTCAATATCAAGATTTATTTATGACAATAGCATTTTTCAAAATAGAAGATGAAGATGAAATTATAGCAAGGACATCTACTTTACATATTTTAATACAAGATGCTGTTATATGTGATGATGATATAAAACCTGATGAACCTAAGGTTATTGTACTAGATAATTTAATAACTAAAGTTACCAATTTAGATAATACTGTCACTAAAAACGAAGAAATTCGTGAAGCTAATGAAACAACTAGACAACAAAATGAAACCACTAGAGAAGAAAATGAGATAAACAGGGTAAATAGTGAGGCTAATAGAGAAAAAGCCGAAGAAAGCCGTAAAAAAGCCGAATTAGAACGTGTTAGTAATGAGAACACAAGACAATCAAATGAAGAAGAAAGAAAAGCAGCCGAAAATGAACGTGTATCTAATGAAAATGCAAGGGAAGAATACATAAACAACCTAAAAGCACAAGTTGACAACGGCGATTTTGACGGTGCTGATTTTAATTACAAATGGGATGGCACTAAATTAGGTGTTAAAAATTCGAAAGAAACAACTTATCAATTTGTTGAATTAAAAGGCCAAAAAGGTGATAAAGGTGGCAAAGGAGATAAGGGTGATACAGGAAATGGCATTCAAAACATCGAGAAAGTATCAACAGTAGGAAATGTAGATACTTATGCTATTAATTATACTGACGGAACTCAAACAACTTTTGACGTCACAAATGGTGAAGTTACAAAAGAACAACTAGACGAAGTTGACAACAAGGCTAAAAATACAAGAAACGAACTAGAACGAGTTAAAAATGATGTATTAGAAACAGGAACTGATACTGATACATTTATTCATTTAGAAGATAGTGCAATGGCTGAATATCAAGAATTAAGTATTGATGGAAGATGTGAACAAGAGACGACTAGTGGAAAGAATTTGTTTAAACCTTTAAATGCAACAAGTAATGGAATAACAACAACATATGATAAAAATGGTGTAGGAACCATAAAAGGAACACCAACTACTTCGTGGGTAAATATTTCAGGTAGTTTTAAATATCCATATCCTGCTGGAAATTATGTCTTGTCTATTGATAAGCCTAAAACATTTAGTGTAGCTATAAAAGGTACATATACAGATAAAGAAATATTTGAATTTTCAATTTTAGCAGGCTCTAAAACAAAAAATGTGGAATTTAAAAAAGAAGTATATAGTATGTATGCTTATATAAATGGTATTGAAGCAGGAGCAACTTTTAATGAAACAATAAAAATTCAACTAGAAAAAGGTTCTACTGCAACCGATTATGAACCATACACAGGAGGACAACCAAGCCCTAGTCCTGATTATCCACAAAATATTAGTGTACTAACTGGTAATTTGAAAGTAACAAGTTGTGGAAAGAATTTATTTGATATTAATAGTTTAAACTTTGAGAATGTTTGGATTAGGCCAACTGGAGAAAAAGTTGCAGCAAATAACAATGGTTTTTTAAGTTATGTTGAGATATTACCTAATGCTGAATATATTTTAAGCCTTAATAGAATCGTTTCTAGTATTGGAATATGTGAATATGATAAAGACAAAAATTTTATTCAACGAATAGTTGTTTCAAATAGTTCTTCAAAAACAATAATAACTTCGACAACTACAAAATTTATAGGCGTATTTATAAACATTGATGGCACTACTTTAGTAACAAAAGATATTATTGATGAATGTGAACCACAACTAGAAAAATCTAATCAAGCAACAACATACGAACCATATCAAGGCTCATCTTTAAATATAACAATACCATCAAATGAATTTGTAG
>CAMELE010000083.1 GCA_945923475.1 uncultured Mollicutes bacterium | reverse complement strand
AAAAAAATTGGATGATTTTTCTAGGTATTGAGTTCGATTCCCATCACCTGCTCCAGATTGTAATCAAAATGGCTTACCTAAGCCATTTTTTGTTTGAGTTGGAACGAGTTTTAGGAATCCAAAGGAAATTTTGGGAAATTTTTGACTGTTTTTTACTGTTTTTGCAGTCGAGAGTGGCTTACCTAAGCAAAAAAATATCACTTTTTTTGCAGTCGAGTTGCAGTCGAGATTTAGTCATATTTTATTGATTTTTGCAGTCGAGAAAAAAATTAAAAAAAATATGATAAAAATGTTTACCTTACCTAAAAAATAATAAGGTGTGAAACCTAAAAAGGAGGAAAAAATGGCAACAATTATTAAAATTTCAAAGAACCAATTTCGAGTAAGGGAACAAAGCAAATTCTTACGCTTTGATAAAACCGTTAAAACAAAGTTAGAGGCAGAAAAGTTGAATAGAGAAATCGACAATAAAGTTAATTTAAAAAAACTCAAATTACAAAGCAATGCGGTTAAAACAAAAGTGACTTTAGGAATTTTAACTGTTACATTTAAAAGAACGGATTCACATGGACTATACGACACACATTATTTAAGAGCATTAAAAAAGAATCTTGTAGAAAAAAGCCAGATCAACTTTTACAACGCGCTAATTTGGTCTCCTGATATGGTTCTTAAAAAGCAAGATTCAATTTTATAGATTATAAGAAAATGGATAAATTCTTTAATAATACAAAAGAAGAACGGTTTAAGCATTCTTACGATGTGTATTATAAATAGAAAAATAAATCTTGAAAGTAATTATTTATAAGATATAATAAAATGTCTTCATTTTTAAATGAAGAATAAATTTACAAGGAGCGATAGACTTATGAATTTACGTTCGGAGGAAATGATGAACGTTTAGTGTGGAGGCTAAGTGGAATTCTTAGTTGCTCTTATTGTAATATTGGTAATAATTTACCGTATTACAAAGGATGATACTTCTAACAAGAAGTAATACTCCATTAACATGTTTATTGCGCCTTAAAATTAAAAAAGGAGAAGATTGCCGTCTTCTCCTTTTGCTTTGTTCCTCCATGAACATGTCTATTGACAACTTTATTATATGCGATTTTTTAAAAATATCAATATCTAATGTGTAGCATTAAAAAATAATGCTAAATGCTAAAGTAAATTCCGCTGTGAAAGGTTATAACCTTTTAAAATTGAAAAATAGTGTTAAAATTAGGATGTAATTCCTACTACGGATTTGAAAATAAGACTAGTATATAGTGCTAGGAGGAATTTATAATGTCTGAATTATTATAAAGAGTAGCAGAATTTTCAAAAATGGCATACGAAGGACAATTTGATAAGGGTGAACATCTTATAATGTTCATTAAAAGCTATAACATTAATAGGAACAGTGATATTTTTGCTGTTCTTTTTTTGTTTTGTGATTAAGCTTATATGTACATACTATTTTTCTTGGCATTCCTTACAATATCCATATAATTCAATATTATAATCCTCAACCTTAAACCCAGTTTCATTCAAGATATCTTCATTAACATTTTTATATGGACATCTATCTAAATGAATTTTTTTATTGCATTTGATACATATTAATACATGATGATGTTCAGGCCTATTGTATGAATATACAGCAGTACCATCAGGACGAATTTCTCTTGATAAAATACCTCTTTGACAAAATGCTAAAAGTGTACGATAAACAGTAGAAAGGTTAGTTTGACCTTTATCCATTAATCTAAAAATATCATCTGCACTAATAGGATCATGGCTATTTTTTAATATATCAAGAATTTGTTCTCTTGATTTAGTGTTTTTTAAACCGAAATTTGTTAAATCCATAAAAAATAATTCTCCTATAATTTATTGACATAAGTATTATAGCATGTTATAATTCGAAATGCAAACGCAAATCATTTGCATTTAGAGGTGAATCAAATGAAAAAAATATCAATGCTTTTTATAATGATAATAATATCAATAGGACTATTTTCATGCTCTACTTCAAGAACTAATGATGTAATAGTTGCTTCATCATTTCCTATTTATGACCTAACAAAAAGAGTTGTAGGGGATAAATATGAAGTAGAAACCTTTACTCCAGCAGGTGTAGAGCCTCACGAATTTGAACCAACACCATCTAAGGTTGCAAAGCTTCATGATGCTATTTTATACGTTGAAAATGGTCTAGGCTTTGAAAAATATGAATTAGATGAGGAAATAAAGAATAAAACTTTGACTCTATCAGATGGAATTGATGTAATTTATTCAAATCATTCTCATGATGATAAAATAGTTAAAGAAGTAGATCCACATATCTGGCTATCACTTTCTAATGCCATTAAAATGATGGAAAATGTTTATAATAGAATTTCCTTAATTGATCCAAGTAACGAAGCATATTATAAACGAAATTATTTAAATAATAAGGTTTTATTTGAAGCGTTGGATTCTAAATATGAAGAAACACTAAAGAATGCTAAATCAACATATTTAACTACAACTCATGAAGCATTTGGCTATTTATGCCATGAATATGGGTTAATTCAAATTTCAATTATGGGTATTTCAACTGAGGATAAACCGACTCCCCAGCAGTTATCTTTAATTCAAGAACAAATTAAAGATAAAGGGATTACAACAATTTTTTCTGAAGAACTTCAAAGTGAAGATTTTGCAAAAAGTGTTTCAGAAACATTAAATATTAAATGCGGTGTATTAAATACAATTGAAGGCTTAACGGATAAAACATCATCAGATGATTATCTAACTTTAATGGCTTATAACTATCTACAAATAATGGAGGCTCTTTGTTAAATGGAAAATGATGTAATTTTGTCATTACAGGATATAAGCTTCGGCTACAGTAATCAAACAGTGTTAGAAAATGTAAATTTAGATATTAAAACTGGAGAATTTATTGGCATAGTTGGATTAAATGGAAGTGGAAAATCCACATTACTTAAACTAATTTTAGGTGTTAACAAGCCTACAAATGGTAAGATTATAAAAAATGATAATGTAACTGTTGGATATGTAAATCAAACAACAATAACAGAAGAGGGTGGATTCCCTGCAACTATATTTGAGGTTGTTTCTTTAGGTTTAAAGAAAAAGCCTTTTTCTCATTTAACTAAGAACGATAAAGAATTAGTGCTAAAAACATTAGAAATATTCAATCTTAAAAAGCTTAAGAATAAATCAATGTCAACCTTATCGGGTGGTCAAGCACAAAAGGTTAAAATTGCAAAGGTGTTAGTTTCTAATCCTGATATTATTGTTTTAGATGAACCTACAAGTGGTATTGATGCAGAATCAGAGGAAATGCTAATTGAGATGATTAATCATCTTCATGCAATGAAAAAGACAATTATTTTTGTATCTCATAATCCAGATAATTTAAAAGGCTGTGATAAAATATACAAAGTAATTGATAAGGGGGTAGTATCATATGCTTAATTATTCTTTTATGCGCTACGCCTTAATAGTTGGAATAATGCTAGGTGCTATTATACCCCTTGTTGGTCAAACATCAGTTTTAAAAAGATTATCCACTAAGGGAGATGCTTTATCTCATACTGCATTATTTGGAGTAGCTATTGGTCTTGTAGCTGGGACTAACCCTCTTGTTATTGCGGTTATTACATGTATTATAGCATCGTTAATTATTGAATATATAAGAAATAAATTCTCTAAATATGCCGAATTATCAGTTGCAATTGTAATGTCGGCGTCTATAGCCTTAGCTGCAATAATGTCTAACTTTGCATCTAGTGGTTCATTTAATTCATATTTATTTGGATCTATTTTACTAATTAAAAAAGGTGAAATTTTCTTCACTCTAGCAATCTTTATTGTAACTATATTATTTTATGTTGGCTTTTACCATCAAATAATGTATATCTCATATAATGAGATTCAAGCTAAGCTAGATGGGGTGAATGTTACTTTAATTAATATATTAGAAACAATTTTAACGGCAATTATTATTGCTATATCATCGAAGATTATAGGAGCATTGATGGTATCAGCATTAATGGTTATTCCTTATGCTAGTGCAATGCAGTTAACAAAAAGCTATCAAAAAAGTATGATATATGCTGTTTGTATTTCTATTTCAGCAGTTGTTGCAGGATTAACATTAAGCTATTATCTGGATTTCCAACCTGGTGGAACTATTGTAATATGCTCAGTTGTAATTCTAATTATCACAATGATAGTAAATAAGATTGGGAAATTAACATCATAATTGACTGTAATCAATTATTTATACTATAATATGATTAGAAATGAAGTGATTATATGTATAAGTGTGGTATTGATATTGGTGGTACAAATATAAAATTTGGAGTTTTTGAAAATGAAAAAAAGGTTAGTTTCTTTAAAATTAAAACACCAAATGAGAAGAATGAAATAGTGCCAGCTATTGCGAATGAAATTAAGTCTAGATTTAAACTTAGTGATATTTTAGGATATTCAATCGCAATTCCAGGAGTTCTAAAGGATGGTGTTGTGGTATATGCTCCTAATACTAATATTGTTGGCCTCCATTTGATGGAGGAATTTAAGAATTCTCTTGAAAATAACAATATAATTATTGAAAATGATGCCAATTTACAAGCACTAGCAGAGGCTCGTAATTCCAAGGTTAATGATTTAATCTTACTCACAATTGGTACTGGACTTGGCGGAGGAATTATTATTGACGGTAATGTTCATAACAAGAATGGATATGCTGGGGAAATTGGACATATTAAAGTTCACTTTGGTAATAATACTAGGAAATGTACGTGCGGAAAACTAGGGTGTAGTGAAGCTTATGTATCTTGTAGCGCTATCGTTAAGGAATATAATGATATAAAGGGAACTAGTATTAATTCTAAGGAATTATTTGATCTTGCTAAACAAGGTGATAAGCTGGCATTTAAATGCATAAACGATTGTGCAAAATATACAGCAATAACTATTGCGGACATTGTTGCAGTACTAGGAATAAAAACAGTTAGGATAGCGGGGGGCTTATCTAATGCTGGTGAGTTTTTTTTAAGAAGAGTAAGAGCTCATTACCCTAAATATTCTGTAAAAAATATGGAGGACATAAGTATTTCTCGCGCAAGCCTAAAATACGAGGCAGGAGTCTATGCTGCATTATATGTAATATAAAAAATAGAATTAGCAAATAGCGCTAATTCTTTTTTCTTAATACAACAAGGATTCTTTCATCCTCATATTGGAGGTCATCATTAAAATCTCCGACTATAGCAATTTTTTCGAATTTATCATTATCAATAAAATCATTTATTTCGTAGTAATATTCATTATATTGCTCATGAATATGATTTTCTCCATTAATTGTTATATCATGACTTAAAATGTTTGGCTTTTCTAAATGAATTTTCCAGTGATAAGAAAAGTCATCAAACTCCTCCTCAATATCAGTGTTATCCATTTCTTCATATTTTGATTTAGAGAAAACATCGAATATGAATAATCCATCCTTTTTAAGATGATTATATACACAATTCATCATATTCTTTACTAATTGAAGTGTTGGTAGGTGATTTACAGAGTCGAAGTAGCATGTTATCGCA
The DNA here is from genome assembly GCA_945923475.1 of uncultured Mollicutes bacterium. Taxonomy (GTDB): domain Bacteria; phylum Bacillota_I; class Bacilli_A; order Acholeplasmatales; family Anaeroplasmataceae; genus CAG-307. Next base: position 1,265 of record CAMELE010000083.1, on the reverse strand, counting down.
TCGTAAGCTTTACCTAAATTGAAATTAGTCATATCTTCAAGATATAAATTATTATTAATATGATAAGCTTTGAATTTATCATTTGCAAGGCTTAGCATATTTTCTGATAAGTCTAGGCCATCTACATTATATCCTTCAACTGCTAGCAAGCATGCAAGAGTACCAGAACCACAAGCTAAATCTAAGATTGTTTTATCTTTACTAACATATTTTTTTGTAAAATCTAGCCATTCCTTATAATCTATATACTCCATTATTTGATCGAAATAATAAGAAAAATTTTTATATTCATTCATATAATAATCACCAAAAAAAAATATAGCATATCTTAGCCCATTTTGCAAAGAGTATCATATAAATTGTTGAAATGAGATTGGGAATAATGTAAAATATACGCAGGTGATTAATTATGAAAATAGATGCATATTTTGACTTTGTTAGTCAAAACCAATTTGTGACAGATTATTGTGATTCATTTAAAGTTAGTGAAAAGGAAGCTTTAGAGGCTTATGAAGGATTAAAAAAACCTAAAAGAGCTACAAAGGCTTCTGCTGGATATGATTTTTATAGTCCACTTGATTTTAAATTAGAGCCTGGACAAACAATTAAAATTCCTACTGGTATAAGATCAAAAATGCCAGATGATTATGTCCTTATGATTTATCCAAGAAGCGGGCTTGGATTTAAGTATCGTTTACAGCTAAATAATACAGTTGGAGTAATTGATAGTGATTATTTTAATGCTAAAAACGAAGGCCATATTATGATAAAGATTACAAACGATTCAAATGAAAATAAAACTGTAGAGGTTAAAAAAGGTGAAGGCTTTGCACAAGGAATTTTTATGATGTATGGTATAACTTGTGATGATGATTCAGATGCAGAACGTATAGGTGGCTTTGGCTCAACAACAAAATAGTATTTAAAGAGTTTGGATTACCAAACTTTTTTTTAAAATACACTTATTAGTATTTTTCAACCATTAGTTGTATTAAATCCGACAAATAGTTGAGTAAAAACAACATCTAGTCGATTAATTTTATTACGTACGCTTATTATAATAAAGCTGTAACGTAAAGAAGGATTAAAAAAATGAATGAAACGTTCGGACAAAGATTTTCAAGATTAAGAAAGAATAAATGATTAACTCAAGAGGATGTAGCTACAAGAATAAATATTACTGCTCAAGCTGTATCCAAATGGGAAAACGAGGGTTCACTTAGATAAAGATACCACATCAATCCCACGCTGACTTTTGCTCAACC
>CAMELE010000082.1 GCA_945923475.1 uncultured Mollicutes bacterium | reverse complement strand
TCTTCCAAGGTATATTTTTTGCCTGTTTTCATACCTTTATACATTGTTCCTTTTTTGAAAGGTGGGAAATGCACAGTCCATATATATTCCTCAAGACTACGACATTTAATTGCAATATACTCATATTTACCACTATCATATTTAATAACACTTGTCACCATATCCCTAAAAGGCTTTATTATATTGCTTAAATACACTTTTTCAATATCATCTAGGATAGGTTTTTTGATTTCATACTTTCCAATTAAAACACCTAACAATATATGATTTGCAAAGTCCCACTTAGCTGAAAAATCAGAGAAATTTTCCATTCCATATTTAGTTATTTTAAATGCTTCATTATAATTACTTACTTTAAATTCTTCTTCTAATTCAACGCCCAACATCTTGGCAACTTGTTCCATGTAGTTCATAACTTTTCAAATTCCTTTTTTATTCTTTCTATTTTGTTTTCTGTGTATTCTAACAAATATTTTTTATCTGCTAAATCAAGTAGAATAATATCGCACCAATGTTGTATTTCTTCTGGAGATTCATTTGATAGATATCGTACCTGTACTACGTTATTCTTTAATGCACGGGCTAACAGTTCGTATCTTGTAAGTATCTCCTCTAATTTTTTTGTTTTCTTCAATGTTTCGTAGTTCATACTTGTTCACCTTCGTATAATGCTTTTCCTCGATAATATGATTTTTTCGCACTATTTGTATCAATCAAATCGCTTTTAATCATTTCCACCATGGCACTATATGTCATTTTATTGATTTCCTCCATAGACATTCCATGCTCTAAACCTTCATTAAATGCCCAATGTTGGTGAATTAAGCAAAATATGATTATTCTTAAATGTTCTACATCATTAAATTTATCTGTCATAATTTCTCTCTATTCATCTATAAAGCAAGCACATCTACTTATTTAACCAAAATTCTTACATACGCAGCCTTCTTTGTTACCTTTGGGTAATCCTCGATTAACCCTTGGTAACATTCAGGCTCCTTGTCTTTTAATTTCTTTAAATCGACTGACACGGATTCACTTGCTGGAACATTTGTGATTGTTACATAATCATTCTTGAAACTTGTGATTCCGTACTGATTCATTGCTTCTTGAAGTTTCTTTCTAACTTCAGCATCAGTAGCTTCGATTTGCTCTTTTTGTTGCTTTAGTTCTGATAACTTTTGCATCAAAACTAGGGATTTCTCCTCAAATAATGCTATTTGATTTTCTGCCATATTAATTCATCATCTTTCTATATCTTTCTATATCTTTCTATTTAGTTTCAAATACTTCTTCAATCTTGTAGATATTGAAGCCTTTTTTATCTTGATCATATTTAAGCTGATATTCTAAACCACATACTGTGATATCATTGAACACTTCACTTATCATGTCGGCATAATGGTTATAGTCACCATCGAATGATACCTCTACTGTTGTATCAAGACTCTTCAAGAAGTTATTAGCAATATGAATCTTGAAAGCAGAATCTAATAACTGATTCATAAAAATCTTTCTATTAGTTTGCTGACCAGCTAAAACATTAAACCAACAACTTAACATCGGTTTCATTTTCTTACTAGCTACTAATTCTAGTTTTTCAATACTTACTTCATAAGTACCAAACGGAACCTCTTCATAATCTCCTGAATTACCATTCTGGTTGATTTCTTCAACTTCTTTAGCTAATTTATCTCCACCATATTCTTGGTTAAATTTATCGAAAATATTACTCATTTTAATTTCTCCTTTATTTTTCCTTTTATTCTTCTTTTATTCTTCTTACTATGGCATTATGCCCTTATCTAACTTTACGAGTTCTTCTAACAGGTCTAGCTTCTTCAACAACATTGTTTTCAGTTGTGGCATTATTAGTAGAACTAGTATGAATACTGATATCTTCATCAGTTGGTGTTACAAGTTCAGGTGCATCATTGACAACTTTTTCAGGCTCAACAGTTTCTGGTTTGTTTACTTCTTCTGATTTACTCACTCTATCACTAGCCGTAGTTTTAGCAAATTTAGCACTCATAGCTTTATTTGCCTGATCGTAAACCACCATTAGATCATCCCATGTTAGACCACATTTTGTAGCTTCAATACCTTTTAATCTTCCACCACCAAACACAGTTTCATCTTGCTTAAACTTCAAACTTCTAGATCCATCATCTTCTACAACTACCCTAGCCGTAATATCAACCATACCAGCAATTTTATTTGCTAATTTTTCTTTGATATTAGGTCTAATAGAAGTTATCTTATCTCCACTCTTTTTAGTTAAATCTTTACTAGTATCTTCATGGCTGATTAAGATAATGTTGTAATCAAGATTCAATAATCTCTTTAAAGTTTTTTGAAACTCTGTATCGATCATGTCCCATGCTTTAAAACTGTTGTCACTTTCATGATCAATATTCAATTCTTTATACATATATAGTCTGCAATGCTGATATGTATCTTCTAATAGGTCGACAACGATTGTTTCAAAATCACTACCTTTTTCTAAATCATCGATTGCACTTTTAAATACATCCCATGCGTATGTTCTTTCAACTATACGACCATTCAATTTAACTTCATCTTTGATTGCTAATCTCGGCATTGTTACATACTTGACATTTCCATCAGTATTTAGGTTCAAAGGTGTTGGTGCGGTATCAGCGAATGTAGTTTTTCCTGAATAAGCTGCTCCATAAATCCATATTTTCTTTTTACTAACTTTGCTTAAATCTACTCTATTTGTACTTGGTAACATATTAATTCCTCTCTTTTTTAATTCCTTTCTTTTTTGATTTCTTTTTTGATTTCTTTTTTGATTACGTTCTTTTTACTTCTTTTACTAATAAATTCATGTCATTACCATCATGGCACCATTCCTTGTATGGACACCAATCACATAATCGATTCTTATTAGTATCAAACGCTTCTTCAGTATAGATATCACTTATACTGTTCATAAACTCATGCACTTTTTGTGCATCGTATTTAACTTTTTTCACTTGAATTTCCTTATTTTTTAATTCAAGTTTCAATCTATTTATGAATTGATTTTCAGTTTCTGTTTTTTTCATTCTTATAGATATTTTTGGTATAAAAATAAAGTATAGATTTCTTACTTTGTTTCCTGATGTTTCTTCATAGAAATACTTGTAAACATGAAGTTGTCCACTTTTCATATAACTGTCAATATTGTTTGAATATTTGAAGTCATATATGTCGTAAGTTCCATCATTGTTTTTAACAAGTAAGTCTATATATCCTACGAACATATTAGTGTTGATTTTATATTCATATACTTTTTCACCATCTATGTTTTCAATCAATTCTTTAAGTTTACCCACCCAATATTCCAATTTAATAGCTTCAAAAGTATGCTTTGTCGTGGCTATTGGATATGTCATTAAATATTCTTGGATTGCATATTCAACATTAGTTTCAACACCATGATGTAATGCGGTTCCCAGAAATAGTGGGTTATCAGCATCATAATTAGGTAATGTTTTTAAACCATCAACATATTGATATTTATATCTTCTTGGGCATTGTTGATATGTACTAACTCTGGAGTAACTAAATTGCATATAGTTTATTTTCTAATACTTTCTAGTAGACTCTTAAGATGATCAAAGTCTTTAGGATAAACAATTAATCCAATTCCACCCCAATCATTGATCCTTTGTACTTTTACCAACTGTAAATCACTTGGTCTGCCGTTAGCAGCTTTCAACTCAACATCAACTGATAAACCATGAATCATAATGTGCATATCTGGCATACCTGAAGGTGTATAAGCACTTCCCCAACGTTTTTCGTAATATCCAATTGGTCTAACCTTCATTTTCTTTTCATCGTAGCCTAATGGATATACACCGATTGAATGAAGGTATTTCTTAACTTCTTGCAAGAAATCATCTTCAGGATGCTTTCTAGGTTTACGAGTATTGGTTTTTTTATCATTAAGTTCTTTATTAGGTTTGCTTTGTTTACTTTGATTACTTTGATTGCTGATACCTTTTATTTTTCTTTTTTTACTACCATTAGATACTGAACTATTTTTGTTAGTAGGCTCATATGCTTTTTTAGGTCTTTTAGTTCTCTTCACTCTTTCATTGATTTCAGTCATCATATTTCTCCTTAAACATCTTTTCTGTGAAGTTAAGTCTTTGTTCCAGTACTTCATAAATGTGTTTTTCGATACTGTCTTTCATAATTAATTTGTAGTAGAAACATGCTTTATCCTGACCAATTCTTCTAGTTCTTGCTTTTGACTGTTCAAACTGTTCACAACTCAATGGCGGTGAATAATAGACTGTTTGATTGCACTTTTGAAGATTTAGTCCAAAAGATCCACTTTGGTATTGAATCAGCGTTACGCTATCATTTTCACTTCCGTAAGCACTCATGTCTTTATCACTACCATTCATATAACTGATAGGCTTATTTAGTTTCTTACATAGTTTAGTAAGTTCTTCACACTCGCCTACGTAGTTATAGAACACGATTACACGCTCATTTGTACTGTTAAGGATATCTTCTAGGGCTTGTAGCTTATCCTTGCTATAAACGCTTGCAATTTGCCTATAATAGATAAATCTTTTTGTTGGAGTATCACCTATCAATTGTGGTTCTAATAAAACACGATTCTTTTTAAATTTTTTGTAATCATTGCTTAATGGGATCTCTTTAGTAATAAAAACTTTGTCAGGCAAATTTAATACTTCTTCAGTCTTCTTAAATATCCATCCTAAATCATGTAGTTTTCTAAATAATTTATCTTCATTCTGATATCCTACAATTTGATTAAAGTATTTAGTTTCTAACTTATATGTATTAGGATTGAACCTTTTTACTTGTTGTAATTCTTTGACTGTATAAAGTTTTTCAAATGTAGTTTTACTGATTTTGTATCCAGTAAGAAATGCTTGGGTATACAGATTTTCTAATTTCCCATTAGTGAATGTTCCTGAAAGAAGAATTACATTTTTAGTATGAAGTCGCATGATGAAGCTAGTTCTTTTAGTATTTGGATGTTGGATCATTGAAGATTCATCTAACATTAATGTCATATCCCTTAAATCTAGCAATTCACCTCTACGAAATACAATATCGTAATTGATAACACCAATTCTTTTTTCCTTACTTCCAATGAATTTCACATAGTCATTGACTTTTGTTAGATTGTATATTTGATAATCATCAGAATAATACTTCTCAAAATGGTCTATCCAATCTTTGACTTTGCTGCATTGCACAACTACTAGGTTTGTAATATTGTCGTAATGTTTTAACTGTTCACTACCTAGAAATGTTTTTCCTAATCCTAAATCATATCCAATCGCACATGAGTCATAATTCTTCAGTTTTTCAAGTGCTTCTTTTTGATGTGGCATTAATTCCAGTTTTACCATTTTCTAAAACTCCTTTGATAATTTTGCTTCCTCTTTCTTCTTTCGTAATTTTGATGTTGGCACCATACTTTTTAGATAGTATGACTTGTAGTACTTCAATTGCCTTATCAGGCTCAAATTCATGTAACATTTATGTTACACCTAGGCTAAAAAAATATAACCTGTTGTTCATCGACAGTTAATTCCAGATATGCTGATATCTTTTTTACCATATCAATTGGCATATCTCCTTTCTTGACATGTCGGTAAAACTTGGCTCTTGAGATGCCTAAATCAGTCAACATCCTAGTTATTGACTTACCTTTACGCAGACACGCAATCTTCAATTCATTTAAATTCATAAAACCTTCCTTTCTGTAACTTTTTTGTTACACTTACTATTATAACCAAACAAAATAATTTATCAACATAAAAATTATCATTTTTGTTACAATTTATATTATTTTTGATTATTTATGTGTTCAAATCTGTGACATTTTGATATAATTTATTCAAGGAGAAAGCGTATGAAAGAGTCAACCGGAGAGAGGATTAAAAGATTAAGATTAGAAAAGAAAATGTCCGTAACTGAATTTGCCGAAAAAGTCGGTACTAGCAGAATGCAAATCTATCGTTATGAGAGTGATGCAATTGAAAAGATGCCATATAAGGTATTAATTCCAATAGCTAAAGTGTTAGGTACTACACCTATGTATTTACTTGGCAACGATGATGAACAAAACCATGCAAAACTAGATAATAGTGTTAAGAAATGGATCAATGTCGTTGGAGAAACTGAATTCACGGATGAAGAGTTCAACGAGTTAGCTAACTTTGCTAAATATTTAATATCAAAGAGGTCTACTCATGAATAAGATAATAAGAGTAGCTTGCTACGTTCGTGTGTCTTCACAAGAGCAAAAAATGCATGGATTTTCTATCGGTAATCAAAAAGATAGACTAGTAAATTACATTCACGAACACCTAAATATGCAACTAGTAGGTATATATGCTGATGAAGGTGTTAGTGCTGATAAATTGAATAAAAGATTAGAAATGAAACGCTTGTTGGAAGATTGTGAGCAAGGAAAGATAGATTTGATACTGTTCACTAAACTTGATAGATGGTTTAGATCCGTACCAAAATATTACAAAATTCAAGAAATACTAGATAATTGTAAGGTTTCTTGGCAAGCCATTGAGGAAGATTATGAAACCCTGACCGCTAACGGTAAATTCAAAGTTAACATAATGTTGTCAGTTGCCCAGCAGGAGCGAGATAGATGCAGCGAGCGTATTAAGTCAGTATTTGAATATAAAGTGAAGAATAAGGAACCTATAAGTGGTAGTACTTGTTTGGGATTTATGATTGCTACTGTAGATGGTAAAAAGCGTTTAGTTCACGATCCTGAAGAAGAATCTATGGTAAATGATCTGATCCAATATTATATGGTCTATCAGAATTTAGTGCAAACCCAAAAGTATATACTTGATAAATATGGTGTGGATCTTGGCTATAATTCGATGTATAGGTTATTACAGAACCCTTTGCTTTATGG
>CAMELE010000081.1 GCA_945923475.1 uncultured Mollicutes bacterium | reverse complement strand
AAAAGGACGTATGAGTCCAATAGATTTTTAAAAATCTATTTTTTCACACGCCCTTATTTTTTTAAATTTTTCCGATATTCGAGAGGCGTAACATTAAAATATTTCTTAAATGTTTCTGTAAAGTATGATGAGCTATTAAAACCTACAAGCTCACTAATTTGTGAAACATTAGCTTCCTTTGATTCTAAAAGATCTATTGCTTTTTCAATTCTAATTTTGGTTAAATATTCAGTAAATGTTGTATTAAGGTTGTCCTTAAATAATTTACACACCTCACTACGGCATAATCCAAGTTCTTTAGAAATATCTTCAATTTTAATCCTTTGATTATAGTTTTGACTGATAAAATCAAGGATTTTTTTAACTCTAAGATTTGTTGTTTTTGATGAAATTGATATTGAATCTATATTTAAGTTATCAAATATATCAATATAAATGTTAGTTAATATATTTAATACCTTTAATTCGTATGATATTGCTGAAGAATCAAGACTAATTAATTCCTTAAGCATATTAACATTTTCTTGACTTAAAATAATATTATGAAATGGAATATTTTCAAAAAATTTATGCTTAATACTTGATTCATCAAATAAATAAATTAGCTTAGGGTCAAATAAAATAGCATACCATGAGCATTTTTCAAGCATTGTTGCACCGTGTAGTTCAAGTCGATTTACAAGCATAGCTTCTCCAGCACTTAGAGTATATTTTTTTTCGTTAACAGTATATTCCATTTTTCCTGATTCAACGTAAGCAATTTCAACCTCAGGATGCCAGTGAAGAGAAATATATTTAAGCTTATTTTCTTCAAAGTGTTTTTTGTAGATTACAAAAGGAAATTCTCTTTTTCCATGAATTCTCATTTCGTACAAATTTTGAGCAATTTGGTTATCTTTATCAAGCATAAAACCCTCCAAAATTGATAATAATATAATAGTAATCGCTTTGTTATTGCAAATTCATTATACAATAGTTATAAAAATAAGGCAATATACATATATAAAAAATACTCTTGATTTATCGACATAATGATGGTATAATCATTTTGTCAAAAAAAACGGAGGTATCCTTTATGCATGTTATAGATTGGTTTATATTAATTGTATCAATAGCATTGATTGTTATTGTTATGTTACAAAATTCGAAAGACGATATTAATGATGCTTTCAGTGGTAGTAAGACTGATTTATTTAAGAATCAAAAAACACGTGGTATTGATTTATTACTTGAGCGTACTACAATTGGTGTTGCAGTTGTGTTCTTTGTATTAGTTATTATTACAGCTTGCGTTTATATGTAATAGTAAAGGATTTCGTAAATGAAATCCTTATTTTTTTGAGAAAAGAGGAAGTTTTTTTATGAAAGAGCAAATCTTAGAAGCCTTAACAAAACCATATTGCCATATGGTAAAGGATATTAATAAAATAACAAAAATCAAAAAAGATGAAATAAAGATACTTTTAAAAATGCTTATTAATGATGGCCTTGTGTATCAGGATGGTAATCTATTTTATTTAAGAAAAAAAGGTATTATTCAAATAAAAGATCAAGGCTTTGGTTTTATTCATACTGATACAGATGAGAATGATTTTTATGTTTCAGAGTTTAATTTGAAAGATTCATATAATGGCGATTTAGTTGATTTTTATGTTCTTCCTAAAACATATAAAGATAATTTAGATAATGGTGTGGTTATAAATGTCTTAGAACGTAAAAATACACATGTTTTTGGTATTTTAGTTTCTAAACAAACAAAAAAGAAAACAGTATATTATGTTGATTCTGAGGACTCAAAGTATGATGTTAAGTGCTATATTGAAGAAAAATATTTACATAATGCCACTGCAGGTGCTATTGTAAGTGCTAAGATTATTAAATATACATCATCTAAAAGAGTTGAGGGAGAAGTTGAAAAAATATTAGGATATGAAAATGACCCTGGGATTGATATTTCATTGATTGCAGAAAAGTATTCTTTTTATAAAGATTTCCCACAAATTGTTTTAGATGAACTAGATAATATACCTGATTCCGTTGATTCTAAATCATATCCCAATAGGAAGGATTTTAGAAAAGAAACAATAATTACTATTGACGGTGATGATTCAAAGGATTTTGATGATGCTGTATGTGTAAAGAAGCTTGAAAATGGTAATTATTATTTAGGAGTATATATTGCGGATGTATCTGAATATGTTAAAGAATCACATCCTTTAGATGAAGAAGCTTTGTTTAGAGCCACATCTGTATATTTAGCAGATAGAGTTATTCCAATGCTACCTCAAAAGCTATCAAATGGTATTTGTTCTTTAAACGAGGGAGTCGATAGATTGGTTCTTGCTTGTGAAATGGAATATGATAAATCAGGAAAACTTGTAAACTATGAAATATCTGAAGGAATTATTAGAAGTGCACACAGAATGACATATAATAATGTTAATAAGATGCTTAATGGTGATATTGAAACTATTAAAAAATATAATGATATCTATGATATGATTATAGAAATGTCAAACTTAGCAGATATAATTAGAAATTTAAGAAATAAAAAGGGCGCAATCGATTTTGAGGTTCCTGAGTATAAAGCAACTCTTGATAAGGAGGGGCGCCCATTATCATTTGAACTTCGCACAAGAGATAAGGCTGAAATGCTTATTGAGGATTTTATGCTTGAAGCAAATCAAACAGTTGCATATCATATGACAATATCTAATTTACCTTGTGCATATCGTATTCATGAAAACCCAGATGATGAGGCTGTAAAAAAAGTATTTAATTTAATATCTGCAATAGGACTACATCCTCATATTCCTCGTAATAAGTTTTTACCAAAGGATGTTCAAAATGCAATGAATATGGTAAAGAAGGATAGAAGTGAATCATACCAGGTTGTAAATTCAATGATGCTAAGAGCAATGGCAAAAGCAAAATACAGCGAAAAGAATTTAGGACATTTTGGCTTAGCTATGAATTATTATTGTCATTTTACATCACCAATAAGAAGGTATCCGGATTTAATGGTTCATCGTATGATTAAAAGGTTAATGCTACATCCTAATAATTTTGAGGTGGATTTAAACCATTTTAATGAAATTCTTCATGATATATGCGTTCAGTCTTCAATTAAGGAAAGAGAAGCAATTGATTGTGAAAGAGAAGTTATGGATATGCTAATGGCTTCATTTATGGAGGATAAATATGGCCAAGAGTTTGTTGGTACTATTGATTCTGTAACTAAATTTGGTATGTTTGTCTTACTTGATAATGGCGTAGAAGGATTGGTACATATATCGACATTAGATGGATATTTTACCTTTAATCCTGAAAATATGACTTTAAATTCTTCAAAGAAAACATACAAGATTGGTGATAAAGTAGAAGTTGTATGTGTTAGTGCAAGTAAGAAGAAAAGACAAGTTGATTTTGTATTAAAGTCTAGTTATGATAGAATGGTAAGTGGTGATTTTTATGAGTGATAATATTATTTGTGAAAATAGAAAAGCAAGACATGATTATTTTATAGAGGATACATATGAAGCAGGAATAAAGCTTACAGGTACTGAAATTAAATCAATTAGAGCACATAAGGTAAATATTAATGATGCTTATATTATGATTAAAAATAATAAAATTATAATTACAGGAATGCATATTGCAAAATATGAACTTGGTAATATTTTCAATCATGATGAAACTCGTACAAGAGAATTATTGCTTCATAAAAGAGAGATTATTAAACTATCTAATCGTATTAAACTTGATGGAATGACATTAATTCCTCTATCTTTATATTTTAAAGGAAGTCTTGTAAAGGTAAGTGTAGGTATTTGTAAGGGTAAGAACCTACGGGATAAAAGAGAGGCATTAAAAGAAGCAGATGCAAAAAGAAGTATGGAAAAAGCATTTAAAGAAGTAAATCGTTATTGATTTATTTCTTTAAATGTAATATACTTTATATGCAAAATTTATCTGGGCTTGTTTTTGGATTCGCCAGGATCAGTGAATATTTGTAAGCATGCCATGGTTACGCATGTAAAAACGTCGAGGTTTAAATTAACCGCAAAAACAAATTTATTTGCTCGCAGCAACGCTGCTATGCAATTAGCTTGCTAATTTAATCAAGCTCGTTTCTTAACTATTTTCCTATGGTAGTTATGTAAACGTTCATTAAGTAGGATATATTTTATAGCTGCCATCTTAAGCTATAAAATGAATTTAATAAGATTAGTCTATATTATGTTCGTGTTGTAGCAAGATATAGATGAAGTTAATTACAATACTAAGCATGTAGAAAGCGAAGGCTAATTGGTTTTGTACCGGGGTTCGAGTCCCCGCAGGTCCACCATATTGAAAACAATGGTTTGATACAATAAACAATACTGTTTCAAGCCTTTTTTCATTTTTAGACGGAGTTCGAATCCTATCTTTGAAGATAATTTATAAAAATCAAGCGAATTATAATCATTAAATTGTGTTTGTGATGTTGCACAAACAACTTTTATTGGTTATAGCATTTAATTTTTATATTCTTTAACAATTCTAAAGGAAGTACCTCTTGATATACCTATTATTTTATCAGCTTTAATATTTGTTATTTCTTTATTTATGTATTTTTTTAATATTTCATTGGTATTAGATGGTAAGACTACTTTAGGTCTTCCAAATTTAACACCTTTTTCTTTTGCAATTCTAATACCTTCGGCTTGTCTTTGTTTTATATTGCTTGCTCGATGAAAAAAGTCCTTTTAAAGAATATATTTTAGAATTAGCACCAACAAAAAAAGAATTAGGGTATTCATGGTATACCGCTATTGGGGGTACAAAGAGTTAACTAATATGTGCATGATTTATTATGGAGATATAATATTAGTTCAAGACAGATTAAATCCTAATTGGACAGGTATTACTTTTCCTGGAGGTCTATAGAAGCTAAGGAATCTTTTTCATAAACTACAATAAGAGAAGTATATGAAGAAACTGTATTAAAATATCAAATCATCAAATATGTGGTATGAAACAATGGGCTCAAAAAAGATGGATCATTTAGTGTTAGTAAATATTGGCTTCAGATTATTAATTGTTTTGTAACAGGAATTGTAATTGGATATTGTTATAAAAAAGTTAAATTAATATGGCAATGTATGGCATGGAATTGTTAATTTTATAATAGTGATTATTCTGATGTTTGCTGGTTTGTTTTATGATGTGAAAAAAAGTGTCACGTTTTTAGAAAAAAATGTTGTATTCTATTTAGGAGGCGATATTATGACATTTGATGAAAAATTGAAAGCTTTAAGAAAAAGTAAGAATATTACACAAGATGAATTGGCTCAAAAATTATATGTTTCGAGAACTGCTGTTTCGAAATGGGAATCAGGTAAAGGGTATCCTTCAATAGAAACATTAAAAATGCTTGCAGCTTTTTATGAAGTTTCAATTGATGATTTGGTTTCAAATGAAGAAATATTAGATATTACAACGAATACAATAGAGCGTAACAAGAGATTAATTATTAGTTTATTATTCTGTTTGTTAGATATTGTTTTGTCTTTGTCATTACTATTTATTCCACTATATGGATTAGATATTGGGGATAGAATAGTTTCAGTAGGATTGTTTTATTCTCATTATTCAACAATAGAAATTGTTTTAGATTTATTGTTTATTGGTTTAAATCTTTTACATGCTCTTACGATGATTATTTTGATATTCTTTAATAAAGAAAAAGCACTTAAGCATTTACCAATTATTTCATGTATTCTAACAGGATTATTAGTTGCACTTTTCTTTTCAACAAGAGAACCCTATGCTGGACTACTTTCTTTAAGCTTTTTAGGCGTAAAAAGCATTATAATTTTGAAAAAGTGAATATAAGTATCCTTGTGTGAATGTAAGTTTCTTTACGTTCACACATTTTATTTTTATATTGTTAGTGAGGTGGTTATAATGAGAAAAAAGTTATATTTAGGTTTAACATTAGTAATTATTTTTATTATTTTTACAAGCACGTTGTTGTTTGTTGATAGAAGGGGTGTTGGTCCAAACAGTAGTATTGTTGGTTATGCAACTATTAATCTATGGTTTCATAATCTAACAGGAGTAAATTGGGTTATGTATACTATTACAGACTATGGCGGTATAATACCAATTTTGTTAGGGCTATTCTTTGGTGGAGTAGGCTTTATCCAATTGATTAGTAGAAAAAACATAAAAAAAGTTGACTTTGAATTGATTATTCTAGGTTTATTTTATATTATAGTTTTTCTAATATATTTATTATTTGAATATGTTGTCATAAATAGAAGACCAGTTATAATTGATGGATATTTAGAAGCATCATATCCTTCATCTACAACATTCTTATCTATTACGTTTTTATTATCAGCAATAATACCAATAAAAAGATATATTAAAAATAAAAAAGTTCAAATGATTTTAATAATAATCTCTTACTTATATATGTCTTTTTTAGTTGTTGGAAGAATCGTTTCAGGGGTTCATTGGCTTACAGATATTATTGGTTCTATATTAATAGGCTTTGGTTTGGTTAATTTATATGAATATATTATTATAAGAATAAAAAGTAATTTATAATTTTTTATGATAAAATTGATTGAAAAAAATAAAACAAGTGATATGATATCTCCAAAGTAGACAAATAAAATAATTAAAAGAAAAATGCTCTCATCATCCTTAGGAAAAATAAGAATTCTATTAGAATATAAGTGTGAGCATTATTGCAAGACATTGGAAGAAGCATTAAATAATATGAAAAAAGAATCAAATAATATCTCTGATCAAGTTAATAAATTATTAGAAATTATGGAATATGATATTCCTTTAAGCGCAAATGAGATAATGACTAGGTTAGGGATAAAATCAAAAGAAACATTACGGGCAAGCTATTTAAATCCAGCATTAGAAAATGGTTTAATTAAGATGACTATTCCCAACAAG
>CAMELE010000080.1 GCA_945923475.1 uncultured Mollicutes bacterium | reverse complement strand
GTCACAAGAGAAGAAGATGAACCTGTTGTATCTAAAAATCAAGTACAATAAAATAGTATAAAGAAACTATTAAAACTAACCAAAATAGAGCAATGGTTGTAGTTAATAGTGCTATGATAATGACCTATTATGAAATAGGTACTATTATTAATCAAAGAAAAGTATGGGGAAACAAATATATTGAAAGATTATCCAATGATTTAAAAGATTATGGTAACGGATATTCATGTGAACAGCTTAAAAAAATGTCACAATTTGCAAAAGAGCTTTCTGAAAATGAAATTAGGTTACAACCTGTAACCCAAATGCCATGGGGAACATTAATAACAGTTATTTTACCAAAATCTAAATCTCATGAAGAAATGCTGTGGTATATTAATCAAACATATAAAAATAGTTGGTCTAGAAGTATGGTATTAAATCAGATAGCTATGAAATCATATGAAAGGAGTTTAATAAATCCTACAACTACTGAATCTATCACAACGTCTAATGATTCATCTAATGAATTATTTAAAGATACTTATGTATTTGATTTCTTAGATAAAGAAAATATTAAAACTGAGAAAGATTTAAAAAATCAAATGATAGATAATATTATTAATTTTCTACAAGAATTAGGACCTGGATTCACATTAGCAGGGAAGGAATATAAACTAACAACTCCTACAGGTAAAGATTTCTATATTGATTTATTGATGTATAATACAAAAATACATTCATATGTAGTGATTGAGGTAAAAATAGGTGAATTTAATCCATCTGATTTTGGACAGTTAGTTTTTTATGTTAATGCTATAGATAGACTTGAAAAAACTGATAGAGATGATCCAACAATCGGACTAATTCTATGTAAAGAAGCGGATAAGTTTGTTGCTGAAACAACAATTTCCAATTCATCTACACATATAGGTATATCTAAATATATGCTAATAGAGGAATTGCCGGAATATTTAGAAAGAAAATTGAATGGAGAATGATTTTGAGTTATTTTTAGCGAAAATTTAACACGTCCTTCGAATCGGGAGCTATAGGAAAAAAACTCGGAATACTTTATGTATAATCAATGTTTTTTACATTTTATACTTTGCGTATTATTTGAAAAATCTTAAAAAAATATCTTGCGTATTATTATGTGTAAGTTTATAATTAAAGTGTGGATGGTGATTTTCAATGAAATTAAAAAGGAAAATATATGAAAAACTATTGGAGTGGAAAGAAAAATATAGTAAAAATTATGCTTTATTAATAGAAGGTGCAAGGCGTATTGGCAAATCAACAATTGTAGAAAGATTTGCAGAGGAAAATTATAAATCATATGTAATAATAGATTTTGCAATTGCTAGTAAACATATAAAGGATAATTTTAAAGATAATTTAAATAAACTAGATGTATTTTTTCAAAATATATCTTTAGAATATAATAAAAAATTATATCCTGGTGAATCATTAATTGTTTTTGATGAGGTTCAAAAATTTCCTAAAGCTAGAGAGGCTATAAAATATCTTGTTAAAGACGGAAGATTTAGTTATATAGAGACAGGTTCGCTTATTTCTATTAAAGATAATGTTGACGATATCCTTATTCCGTCCGAGGAAATGAAAATCAAAATGTATCCACTTGATTTTGAAGAGTTTATGTGGGCTGCAGAAGAAAATATACTTTTAGAATATATTAAAGATTGTGCTAAAAATAGAACTAGACTTTTGGATAAATTTCATTCAGATGCAATAAGATTGTTTAATGAATATATTTTAGTTGGAGGTATGCCACAAAGTGTTATAGCATATTTTGAAAATAATAGAGATTTTGATTGTGCTGATAAGGCAAAAAGAGAAATACTTAATTTGTATAAGGATGACATTAATAAATCATCAAAAAAATATAATTCAAAAGTTTCCGCACTTTTTGATAATTTGCCCGGATATTTATCTAAGCATGACAAAAAGATTGTTTTGAGTGAAATAAGTATAGGTGCTACATTTAATAAATATGATGAACCATTGTTTTGGTTAGATGATTCTATGATCTGTAATGTTTGCTATAAATGTAATGATCCTAATGTTGGTTTCTCACTTAATAAAGATGATTCTTCAGTTAAATGTTATATGGGGGATACTGGGTTATTAGTTAGCCATACTTTTTCTGAAAATGAAATAGCATCCAATAAACTATATAATCAAATTATTAATAATAAACTATCAATTAATAAAGGTATGTTTTATGAAAATGTAATAGCGCAAATGATTGTATCAACAGGTAAGAAATTATATTATTATTCGCATTATTCATTAGAAAAACACAGAAATGATATTGAAATAGATTTTTTGATTAGCAATGATAGTAAAACAAATATAAAAGTTTATCCTATTGAAGTGAAGTCAAGTAAAAATTATACAACTGTTTCATACAATTTATTTAAGGAACGATTTGGAAAAAGAATTGGTGATTCGTTCATTATCCATCCAAAGCAATTAGTTAAAGATGAAAATGGTCTTAGGATACCACCATATATGTTTATATTCATTTTATAGATTCATACATTTCATAATGGTTTTTTGATGAATTTTGAGTTATAGCGAAAATTTGAAATTCGTAGAGGGTGTTGGATGACTACGCTTGGCTATTTTGTTATTTTTTTAAAAGATTCTGAAAAAACACACAACATCATATACATACAAAAACAAATGTGTCAAAAAACTTAAGATTTGAATAGGTGATTTAATGATTGTAAATGTAAATAAATCGAAAAATGTATTAAAAATTAAATATATATCAAATGGAATAAAATATAAAGAAATAATTATGGATAAAAAAGAGTTCGATATTGATGAAAATTCTTTTTTCACAATAATTAAATATGATGTTAATTTTAATACAAAAGATTAATGTTTCTAATAAGTTGGGTAGAAATTTTCCAGAGATTTTTTATAGGAAAAGCAAGAAAACGATGCTTCCTATTATGAAGTAGCCGAAGCCAAAGAAGAAAATGTATAATCCCATAATAACATAGTCACTTCGTTTGTTTCTTCCTCCAATATGAGGATGGTAAAGTAACATAAGCGGTGCAAGTAAAATAATATGTGGGTATAAACCTAAATCGAATTTATGAGCCAAGGTATTATTTGAAAATATTAATTCCATTATTGAGATTAATAAAATCAATGTAAACATTAAAATGTTTTTATAAATCATATATCTATTTCCATTAAAATACTTTTTACAAACATCTGTACCATATCTTAGTTTGAAGGCTACCCTTAAAATGTATAAGCTGAATAAATAAAGAATACATAATATTGATATTTGTGGTCTTCCGGTATTAATCAAATATGCAAACCATAGAGGAATATTCCAATTGTTCATTTTAGACACGTAATTAAGTATGGTTGTAATAATAATTAGGGTAACTGGGATTAATGATAATAATCTAAATGTAATTAATCTTTTAGTTGTGTTTGCCCATTTGGGGTTATTAAATAAAAATAACATAATCAAGAAGTAACAGCAGATTGTTCCAAAATAATTTGGTAAAGTAGAATTAGTTTTTTCTAAAAACAATCTACCAACAGCAAATTTCTTAACCGTAAATATAATGATAAGCTCTATGACATATAAGCCAATGAAGACTAAAAAGTACAAAAATACATTTCTTATTGAACGTCTATCATCTTTAAAAATATCAAAATTAATAAAAAATATCAAGAATAGGCCTATATTAAACCAAATATCTAAATCGGTTCCTAATGATTTAAGAAACGGAGAGTCAGGGAGAAAGCCTAAGAATTTTAAGAAAATAAGAAGAATTCTAATGGAACCTGTACATGTTAATAAAATTCCTATTAGTTTTAATATTGATTCTGGAATTATCGGGAAAATGCGAATATCCTTTTTAACTTTTTCTTTATAGCCTAAACGATTTATTGTTAATTCGCTATATGTCGTTGAATTTCTAAAAATTTGGATATTATATTCGTTATTACCATATAAGAAAGAATATATTAATAAATAAATCAATGCTATTAATATACAAACAGAGGCTAAGCCTCCTGAAAATAGAAATATAATCCTTTTTAAAATAATACTTTTACTATTCATTACATCATGAACTAAATCTTCATAAAATGAAATTTTTAAATCTAATTTTTCCTCAACTAGTTTTTCCATCTCCGTTGAGAATTCAGAAATCATTAGATTGATCCTATCTTCGATTTTTTGTTCTAAATCATAATAGCCCTTAGATTTTACAAAGTTATTTTTTTCTAAATCAAGATAGTAAGAAGTAGTATAAGAAGTATAATCATTTAAATCCGTATAAATAACTTTGATAGTAAATTTATTACTTAAACTATCCTTCATATTCGACGTTATAGCTATTTTATAATCATCTTGCCTTTTACTATATATGTATTTAATATTTAAGACGTCAGTATGAGTATAAGAAGAGACAATTGAGACATATTTATTGTTTTCTAACTTATATATCTCCGGTCTAGTCACACTATCTGTAGTAACAGAAATTGATATTGTCCCTTTTTGAGCAATCAGATCAAATACCTCTAAATATTCTTCAGTCAAACAGTCTCTAGAATTTTTGCTGAAATATGATTGAAATGAAAAGCATAATGCAATAGAAACAATAGCTAATAAGATAAGAATACAATTCACAACTTTAAAGCTTGTCTTAGAAAGCATTTTATATATAAGTCTAATTAATTTTGTTTTTTGTTTTTCAGGTAATTCAGTAGGATAACTAGATACCCCTTCCATATATATTGAATAATCTATTCCTAAATAATTTGAGATTTTTTTTATTTCCTTTTTTTTTGGCTTAAAATAACCCCTTTCTATGAAAGAGTAACGCAAGGGTCTTATTTTTAAATGCTTAGCAAATTTTCTTCTTTTTAAATTAAGTTTTATTCTTTCTTGATATAAAAAATAATTATAGCTTTTCTTGTCATTGTCTATTATAGCTTCGTTTTTGCTATCAGTGGTTATAACTATATTATTTTCTTGCATACATTCACTTCCCAAAATGTAAAAATTATCTTTATTTTAAAATCTGTTTATATTATAATATAAATGAAATGAGAAGAAAAGTAATCAAATTATTAAATTCTTTATCCATATTAATTATTATCATATGCCTTTCAGCGTGTACTAATGGGAAAGGGGGCAAATTAGAAAGAATTTCTTTTTTTTATCAGCAAGGGACCACTACAGACTATGAAAGCTATATGTATTATGATGATGATTATTTTAATGGGGATTCAACTGAATATAATCCAAGCTTAGCAACTTGCTCTTTGTGCTTAGCTATGTCAAGCTTTGCTTCTAATAGAAATCAAAATTATAAAGATTATTCTTTTAGGTATAGGAATGTCTATAATTTGATGGAACAAATTGGTTTTAATAATATAGAAGTTAATGATTGTTATAAAACAAAGCCAACTACTGATTCAATAGGTTTGATTTTTGGTAATAAGCAATTATTTGGTAAGACTTTTATTGTTGTTGGAATTAGAGGAGCAAACTATGAGAGTGAGTGGGCATCAAATTGCACCATTGGTAATAGTGGTTTAAAGGAACATCAGGGCTTTTATGATTCAGCTACAATATATTTAAATGATTTAAAATCATATATAGAAAACAATAAAATTACTGGGGATATCATTTTATGGAGTGTAGGATATTCACGTGCATCAGCTGTTAACAATATGGCATGTGCTAGAATTGATAGAGCAATTTATAATAATGAAAAAATATTAGGTAAGAATGTAAATATAAAAAAAGAGGACTTATATGCTTATTGCTTTGAGGTGCCAATGGGCGCATCATTTGATGAAGAAATAAGTCCAAGATCTGAAATATATAATAATATTTTTAACATTGTAAATCCTTCAGACATAGTTACAATGGTTGCTCCTTCATACCTAGGATTTACTCGCTATGGTGTAGATCATTATCTACCTGCTAGCAATCTAGAAGAAAGTTATAAAAGTCAATTAGAAAAAATACTATCATTTTATACTAATATGCAAAATTATGATGTACTAGGTGAATATAAAATTTCAGAATTTAAAATGTATTCGCTACCAGATACAATAGGTGCTGGTCTAATTACTGAAGATACTAAAAAAGTAAATTGGACATTAAGCTTATATTTAAATGAATTTGTTGATTCACTATCAGAGTATGGTATTAAGAATATCGATAATTTTTGTGAAAATATTCAAAATGGACTTAGACATACATTTTCTATTTTATATGGTAAAACACCTCCTAGATATTCTTTGCAAACTGTATTAATTAGTTTAGTAAGAAATGTTGTATTAAATGGTGATATTGATTATCTTATAGCTGATATCCTTCATAATCCTAGTGAATTTGCAAATGATATAATTCCTTATATAATTGATGCAATAACATATTTAGGAGAAGATATTGATGCCAAAGAATTATCAAAGGGACTTGTTGGGCTTCTTACAGCAATAGCTAATACCTTTAAAAAAAATATAGGATTGGTATTTCCACTTATAAATACAAATAATATAAAAGCTATTGCATCTGCCCACTATCCTGAACTATGCTTAGCACATATGATGGCTCAAGATCCTAAATACACTTCCGAGCCTATTTCTTATAATAATACCGGAAGCTATTATAAGGTTATAGTTCCATATTCTAATGATTTGACATTAACAATTAAAGACAAAGATAATGATAGTGTATTAGTAAAGGTTAATGACGGCAAATTAGAGAATGTAAGCTACTTAGCATATGGTATTAATAAGAATAATTTTGTTGCGTATCTACCTGTTGGGAAATCTTATATAGTAGAAGGAACAAATGATAATCTTTTAGTATATAAATTTGTTCAAACAGATAGAGATTTGTTGACTATAAAGCCAACTTTTATAAATAATGCTTATCATTTTTAGGTGAATTATGATAGTAAATAAAAAGAAATATAAAGTTATAAAGCTTTTAGGTCATGGTAAAGGAGGGTACTCATACCATGTGGAAGTAGTTTGTTTACTAGAACGTAAGAAGGATAGATAAAAAGTGAAAAAGTGGCTCTACGACTGGATTTTTTCGGTTTTGGTGTTACTTTTTTATTTTACTCAATAATAGGCTTTTGCAACTACTTTCAACTAGTGATGTATAGATATATTACTTTTGATGTAATCGCAAATCTTTCTCTTAAATAAGCTGCTATTCCAGCATTAATACTAATGTATTAATGA
>CAMELE010000079.1 GCA_945923475.1 uncultured Mollicutes bacterium | reverse complement strand
TATTAAAAACGGCTTAGCCGTCTAATTTCAATGGAGCAGGTGATGGGAATCGAACCCACGTAGTCAGCTTGGAAGGCTGAGGTTCTACCATTAAACTACACCTGCATTAATTTAGCTGGTCGGAAAGACAGGATTTGAACCTGCGACCTCCTGGTCCCAAACCAGGCGCTCTACCAAGCTAAGCTACTTTCCGTTATGACACAGTAAGCAATTGATATTATAGCAAATACAATCACTGATGTCAATATATTTTTTTGATATTTCATAAAGTGGCGCACCGTAGAGGATTTGAACCCCTAGCCTTTTGGTCCGTAGCCAAACGATCTATCCAGTTGATCTAACGGTGCATAAAAATTGGCGGTTCGGACGGGACTTGAACCCGCGATCTCCAGTGTGACAGACTAGCATGTTAACCACTACACCACCGAACCACTATATATCACATTTCTTGCGCTATTAAATAATACCATATAATTATCTTATTTGCAACTATTTTTTTCAAATTATTTTAAAAAAAATGAATGAGTTTTTATAAGTCTCATTCATTTTATTCTTATTATTTTTCAAGAATATCAATAATCTTCTTTGCTGCTTTTTTTCCATCAACCATACTTCTAACAACAGTGTCAGCGCCTCTTACGATATCACCACCGGCTAGAATACGTGGGTTAGATGTTGTAATTCCGTCTTCAGATACTATATATCCAGAATTTAAATCTATACCTAAAGATTCAGTAAATTTCTTGTCAGGTGATTGTCCAATGGCTACAATTACATTTTCACATGGATATTCTTCATATGTTCCTGTACCAACTGGGCTTCTTCTTCCAGATTCATCTGGTTCTCCTAAAGCCATAACCTCGCATTTGATACCTACAACCTTACCATCCTTAGTTAATATTTCAACTGGATTATGTAAGAAATTAAATTCAACGCCTTCCTTCACTGCATCATCAAGCTCATCCTTTGATGCTGGAGCCTCCTCTAAGCTTCTACGATATACGACTACAGTTTTAGAAGATCCTACTCTTTGAGATGTTCTACAGCAATCCATAGCTACATTTCCTGCACCAACAACATACGTAGTGCCAGAAAGAGTAATTCCTTCCCCTTCTCCATATGATTGTTTATAGTTTACAGCCTTTAAAAATTCTCCTGCGCTGTATACACCCTTTGCATCCTCACCAGGAATTCTAAGAGATTTGTATTTACCAAGCCCACAGCCTACAAATACCATATCATATTCCTTTAATAATTCTGTTGGATTTGCCTCTACACTTGTAACATATTCAACACCCATTCTCTTAGTAAAATCAATATGGTCATTTAAGATCTTTTTTGGTAAACGATATTCTGGAATACCATAGCTCATTACTCCGCCTAAATGTTGTTCACGCTCAAAAACTGTTGCGTGAATTCCATTTTTTACTAATTCTAATGCGCATGAAATTCCTGAAGGCCCTGATCCAATTACAGCCACCTTATAGTTTTTGAATTCCTTAACTGGTTCAAGCTCAATTGTCTTATTATCCATTACATAACGTTCAAGTGGTCCAACATGAATAGGATCTGCAGTCTTCATACGATTACGTACACAAGCTCCTATACATTGCTTACGATGATCACAAACTCTCGAACAAATAGGGGATAAATTTGTACCATCCATTAATATTTTATAAGCTCCATTAATATCATCATTCTTAAGGCATGCTATAAACTCATTTATTCTTAGCCCTGCAGGACACCCATCCTTTTTACAAAATGGTACCTTACAGTTCAAACATCTATTTATCTCTACTTGTGCTTCTTCCTTTGTATATGTATTTGTAACTTCTTTAAAATCTAACATTATTATTCTCCTAAAATTCCTTTATTAACTAAATATAAATCACATAATCCTATAGCACACATTGCTTCTAAGACAACCTGACCTCTTAATATAATTGCCACGTCATGTCTTCCATTTATTTCAAGTGCACTTACACAACCCTTTTCAAAATTAAATGTATCTTGAGATACACCAACAGATGGTGTAGGCTTCATCATTACTCTAATTTCAATATCATTACCATTAGAAATTCCACCATTTACTCCACCATTATTATTTGTTTTTGTACGACCTTCATTATCAATTATCATATCATTAAACTCAGAGCCATACAAATTAGCCCCTTCAAATCCTATACCAAATTCAACGCCTTTAACTCCACCAACAGAAAATAACAAGTGGCTAAGTACAGATTCAACGCTATCAAAATAAGGTTCACCAAGCCCTGCTGGCACTTCACTTATTTTAATTGATACTACCCCTCCAATACTATCTTTCTTTTCAATAGCATTCTTAATCTCACTTTCAAATTCATCTTTATTTGTATTACCATGTAAGGATACAATTTGAGTTTCATATTTAAGCGGTAGTATTTTTTTAGCTACAACACCTGCAGCTACAATTCCTAAAGTCAGTCTTCCTGAAAATGCACCACCACCACGGTAATCATTATATCCCTTATATTTTATTCTTCCTGTAAGATCTGCGTGTCCTGGTCTAGGATGGGTAACCAAATTTGAATAATCCTTACTTCTTATATTTTGATTTAAAAATCTAATCAAAATAGGTGCTCCTGTAGTTTTTGAGTTAAAAACTCCACTTTCGATAATAGGCTTATCCTCTTCAATTCTAGGAGTAGTACCTAAACCACTAGCCTTTCTTCTTAAAAGGTCAGCATTAAAATCCTCTTCATTTATTTCTATACCTGCTGGTACTCCATCAATAAGAACTCCAACTGACTGTCCATGGGATTCACCAAATATAGATACTCTAAATAGACGCCCAAAGCTATTCACCTATCTCACCTCTTACATAATTAATAATTTCTTCATTATCAATATCATATTCCTTATCAAGCCAAATATCTTCAGCCTTCATAGCCTGGAATATTAACATCAGTAAACCATTATAGCTATTCTTATTATAACTCATTAATTTTGTTTTTAAAGGATTAAATATAATATCAACAATTACATTTGCTTTAAATGCAGTATTAAAATCTAAAGGAGAAGCATCTATATTTGGATACATTCCCACTGGTGTAGTGTTTACTACTATATCAATATCACATTCTTTAAGCATTTCATAATCAATAGTATTTTCATCCTTGTGTCTACTAACTAATATAGGATTAGATTTCATATCAATTAACGCCTTATAAATTGCCTTTGATGCTCCTCCTGTACCAAGAACATAGCTTGTTTTTCCTTTTGGATCAACATTATAATATTTTAGTTCATTTATAAAGCCATAATAATCTGTATTATATCCCACAGCCTTACCATTCTCGAATGAAACGGTATTAACAGAGCCTATCTCTTTAGCCTCAGCGGATATTTCATCTAAATATTGCATAACTTCAACCTTATAAGGAATAGTTACATTAAATCCTTTATATATCCCATTTCTTAAATCATCTATTCTTGATTTTAAGTCTTCTTTTTTAGTTTCAAGCAAAATATACTTAGCATCAAGATTTTTCTTTTTAAATAAAAAGTTATGAATTAAAGGTGAAAAGCTATGACCAAGTGGGTTACCTAACAATGCATAAGTATCCATAATTACTTCTCACTTTCTACTAAATGCTTTTGATAATCCTTTGATGCTTTAAGCATCCCTTCAATGAATGTTAAATAATATTCCTCAAGCTCTCCATCCGCAAGAAGCTCCAGATTTTTTGCTTTAAGAGCTTCCTCTCTTTTTATATCTAAAACAGGAAGATTATTCTCTATTTTATAGTGGGCAACCATCTTTGCAGCACCCATTCTTTTTTTAAATAGCGCAATCATCTCTTTATCAACATCATTAATTATAAGACGTGCTTGTTCAAGTTCATTCACAAATATTACCCCCTAATGATTTAATTACCTCAAAGAAGTTTGGATAGCTTTTATTAATAGCCTCTGCTCCCTTAATTACTAAATCCTCATCAATAATAGTTGACAGCATTGTAAGTGCCATAACAACACGGTGGTCATTATGTGATAAAACCTCACCACCATGAAGCTTAGCTCCATATATATCCATACCACTATCAAACTCTACAATTTTTCCACCTAGTTTTTCAAGTTCTAATCTCATAGCAGTGATTCTATCACATTCCTTTATTCTAAGCCTTGAAGCATCATAAAAATGTGATTTCCCTTCAATCACTGAAGCAAGAACAGTTAAAGCTGGTCCTAAATCTGGTGATTGAGCAAAGGAAATATCTGCAGGATGTAAATTAGTAGGTATAGCCTTTAACTTATCACCCATGACCTCAATACGACCGCCAAATGCTTTTATATCATCTAAAATCTTTTTGTCGCCTTGATATGAATTTAGATTTAATCCTTCAAGTGTAATGTCGTTACCAAGCATATTGGCAAGTAAGAAAAATGCAGATTGACTAAAATCGCCCTCTACTCGATAATTAGTAGCCTTATATTCTTGATTTCCTTTTATATTAATAACATTACCCATAAATTCAATTTCAATACCGAATAAGCGTAATATATCAAGTGTTAGATCAATATATCCCTTAGATTCAAGCTTAGTTGTTATAACTATTTGTGAATCACCATTAAGCAAAGGAAGGGTAAATAAAAGTCCCGTAATAAACTGACTTGATACATCACCTCTTACCTCATATGTTTGAGGCTTAAGACCACCCTCGATTTCAAGAGGAAGATATGAATCTTCTGGATGACTATATTTAATATTTTGCTTATCAAACAAATCATAATATATCTCAAGAGGTCTCTTAACTAATCTATTATGACCTGTAAAAGTTATTTTTTCACTTGTAACTAATGCAATTGGAATCAAAAATCTAAGAGTTGATCCCGATTCATTCGCATCAATAACACTTGATACTCTTTTTACCTTTGAACCTTCTATTTCTAGATAATCATCGTATTTAGTTATTTTAGCACCCAAAGACTCCATTCCAGCTATTGTAGCTAAAATATCTTGACTATATTGAATATTAGATATGATCGATTTTCCTTTAGCTAAAGACGCTGCTATAATAGCTCTATGAGCTAAGCTCTTTGATGGTGGAATTACAACATTCCCTTTCAATTTACCAGGCTTAATTCTTACATTCATAGTTAATTAGCTCACTTTCTTTAAACTCTTTTTTTAATACTGTACCAATCTCTTTTATAAATACAAATGATAGCATTCCTGCTAAATTCTTCTTATCATGAACAGTTTCCTTTAGTAAATCCTTATAATCACCATGATTGGTTGGTAAATCATAGCTTACAAGTATTTTCTTTAATTCATCGTAGCATGATTTATCCGTAATACCTAAATCAATTCCAAACTGTATTGCATAAAGCATTCCAACTGCAACTGCTTCACCATGTCTTAAATGATTCTTAAGCTCAATCACATGACCAAATGTATGTCCAAAGTTTAAATACATTCTTTCATTTTGATCAAAAGGATCAATTTCAACAACTCTCTTTTTTACAAGTAAAGACTCATAAATTATTTCTTCATTTATTTTTGGCTTTGATTTTAGCATATTAAATAATTTAGCATTACCAATACATCCATGCTTAATTAATTCACCCATACCATTGTTAAATTCCGCCTGAGGAAGTGTATTAAGCGTGTCTGGGTCAATAATCACCTTTAATGGTTGTTTAAAGGCTCCAATTATATTCTTACGATTATAAAAATCAATTCCTGTTTTACCACCAATTGATGAATCCATTTGAGCAAGTAATGATGTTGGAATCTGAACAAATGGATTTCCCCTAAAAATGGTTGAAGCTACAAATCCTGTTAAATCACCAACTACTCCTCCACCTAAGGCAATTAATAACTCGTTTCTTTTAATATCCATATCTAGCAGCTTTTCTAAAACCATTTTATATGTATCAAAGCTTTTAGACTCTTCTCCTGCCTTAACAGTCACATCTAATGTTTCAAAATCGTATAAGGCTTCCTTGACCTTTCTTAGATATATAGGTCCTACGTTAGAATCTGTAATAATAAATACTCTCTTTTTAGAGTATACGTCTTTTATTTCATCATTTAATTTATTTAAAATCCCTTGTTCAATTTTAATATCATATGAATCAGAGCCTAAATTCATTCTTAAAATCATTTTTCCATCTCACTTCTTTTTTTACGAGCTTTAATAAATATATTTTTTAAAGTATCCTCATCATTTTCTAAAAGAGCAATCTTTAAATGTAATAATTCAGCCTCAAAATTTGTAATTTCATCTAGTAAATACTCTCTATTAGCAAAAAATAGTTCACTCCATAATTTTTCATTTATCATCGCTATTCTTGTTAAATCTCTATATGAGTCTCCAATAAAATTCTTTGTATCATCCTCTGTATCTGAGTTTACCAAAGATACTGCAATTGCATGAGTTAACTGAGAGGTAAATCCTATCATTTTGTCATGATATCGTGGTGAAATTACTGATATTCTTTTAAAGCCTAAATCTAAGCCAATTGATTTAACTTTATTTAAATCAGCTATCTTATTATCAACATTGATAACTAAGAAGTTCATCCCTTTAAAAATCTCTGGATTTGAATATTCAATTCCAGACTTTTCTCTACCTGCCATTGGATGGTGAGAAATATACGTTGCAGGTAATGATTTTTTAATTGCTTCAAATATGAATGATGATTTAACGCCACAAACATCTGTAATTATTTGATTCTCATTGAATAAAGAATGATATGTATTAATAAACTCTATAATTCTATTTGGATAAAGCCCGATAATAATCATATCTGATTTTGTTATAAAATCTGAAGCCTCTAGTGATGCATCATCAACATAATTATTTTCTTTTGCAAATAAAATAGTTTCTTCCTTTACATCTACACCATATACTGTATGACCCTTTTCCTTAAGACCTTTAGCATATGAGCCTCCAATTAGTCCTAAACCAACGATTAAAATATTCACACTATCACGTCCTTGCATTTATAATATTCGTATAATAAAAGTACGAACAATTCATACATATATTATACTTCTTTATTTTGATATAATCAATTTAGACAAGCATATATCAGACTTGTTCTACTATATAAAGCTAGACGTACTTTATATAGTTGGTTGTGGAGACGTTTACTGTTTTAATTGGACACCTTTGTGGCGAACCCGCGGTAAAATATGTCTCCCTTCCACCTCTTGTTTAACTTGATCAATCAATTCGGATATGCACACTCTTGCATAAACCTGTATCACAAAGCGAATATAAGTAGGTAGAGTCAATGGAAGTTCTTCAACCTAATCATATACGTCTAGAAATTGAGGTGTTATATATGAATCCTTGTATTACAATTGATGTTTCCAAGGAATCAAG
>CAMELE010000078.1 GCA_945923475.1 uncultured Mollicutes bacterium | reverse complement strand
GTGTTTTATTTTACACTCTTCCTTATCTATTGTCAACACCTTTTTTCAACATTTTTTTAGTTTATTAACTCAATTTTCATTAATTGTTCTTTTTTCATAATATGTATACTTAATACCGTTACATAAAAAGAAAAAAAACCTCCTCTCGAACAATCAAGAAGAGGCTTATATTATTAATCTGCTATAGCTTCCTTAAAAGCTTCCATCTCAGGATCCTTATTATCCTTATATTTATCAAGCAATGTTATTATCTTATAATAATCATTTGGAATAACCTTTACAAAATCATTTGCTTCTATTTCATTTATAATCTTTTTACCATAATTTGATGAAGTATACCTATTGAAATCCTTAATTAATCTCTTTACATGCGTAAAATCACTATCGTCCAATTCATAAAGACTTAAAAGTTTCATATTAATATTTTGTAGATTTTCTTCAGTTTTCCTTATATATGCCACTCCACCAGACATACCAGAGCCAAAGTTTTTACCAATCTTATCTAATATTAATACTTCTCCACCAGTCATATACTCACATCCGTGATTACCAATTGAAATTACAACAACAGTTGCACCTGATAGCCTTACTGCAAAACGCTCACCACATATACCATTTATATATGCTTTACCACTAGTTGCTCCATATAATGATACGTTTCCAGCAATAATATTATCCTCTTCTTTGCCACTAAATTTTTTATTCTTTGTAACAACAATTGTAGCGCCAGAAAGTCCTTTCCCAATATAGTCATTAGCATCTCCATAAACACGTAAGGTTAATCCCTTTGTTGCAAATGCTCCAAAAGAGTTTCCAGCATTACCAGTAAAGTTAATTGTAATACTATTATCCTTAAGCTTAATTTTATTTTTTACTATAAAGCTTGATAGATAAGTACCAACAGCTCGATTTGTATTTTCAATCTTTAAATCAATAATATCCTTTCGCCCACTTCTTAAAGCATTTTGAGCAAGAGGGATAAGTTTTCTTGAATCTAATGTATTAGATAAATCCACCGCTTTAATTTTTTCATAATGAACAAATGTTTTATTTAATGTATTAGGGTTAAATAATACATTACTAAAATCCAAGCCCTTATAAGGCTTAACATTGATTAAATCAACACGTCCAATTAAATCATCTAGATGCTTGAAACCAAGCTGTGCCATTATTTCCCTAACCTCACGAGCAACAAACATCATGTAGTTAATAATATATTCTTCCTTACCCTTATAGTTAGCTCTTAGCTTCTCATTTTGAGTTGCCACACCAAACGGACATGTATTTAAATTACATACCTTAAGCATCTTACATCCAATGACAATTAGTGGAGCACTTGAGAAACTGAATAGATCAGCGCCCAGTAACGCACTCATTACAACGTCTAAACCAGTCAATAGCTTACCATCTGTTTCAAGCTTAACTCTTGTTCTAAGATTATTCAAAACTAAAGTTTGATGAGATTCTGATAACCCAATTTCAAATGGCATACCTGCATGAGGAACACTTGTTCTAGGAGCAGCTCCAGTTCCACCATTAAAGCCAGATATCAATACCTTATTAGCCCCGGCTTTTACAACTCCAGATGCAACTGTACCAACCCCAGCTTCACTAACAAGTTTAACAGATATAATTGCATTTGGATTCGCATTTTTTAAATCATATATTAATTGCGCTAAATCTTCAATTGAATAAATATCATGATGTGGCGGAGGTGAAATCAATTGAACACCAGGAACTGAATGCCTTGCAGCCGCAATCCATGGATATACTTTATTTTTAGGTAAGTTACCACCTTCACCAGGTTTTGCTCCCTGAGCTACCTTTATTTGAATTTCCTTTGCGCTATTTAAATACTCAATAGTTACGCCAAAACGTCCTGATGCCACCTGTTTTATAGCGCTGTTACTTAATGAATCGTATCTGGATGGTTCTTCTCCACCTTCACCACAATTTGACATAGCTTTGATTCTATTCATAGCTCTTGCTAATGTTTCATGTGCTTCCTTTGAAATCGCACCAAAGCTCATTGCTCCAGTCGAGAATCTTTTAACTATTTCTAATTCTGATTCAACTGAATCAATAGATATCGGATTACTAACCTTAAGTTCAAAAAGATTATGTAAGTTTATTAGCTTTGAATTAACGTGATTACTATATTTTTTAAATACTTTATAATCATTATTCTTCGTAGCCTCCTGAAGAAGAGTTATAGCTTCTTTATCTAAGCAATTATCTTCATCAGCAGTCTTTTCATCAACATTATAATGCCTATCTAATAAATCCTCCTCTATTTCCTTAATACCAATACCAGAAATTACTGTTCTAGTACCAGGAAAATATTTTTCAACAAGATTATATGATAACCCTAACGCTTCAAAAATTTGAGCACCATTATATGACTGAATAGTTGATATACCCATTTTACTCATAATTTTGGTAATACCCTTTGTAATTCCATTTATATAATTATCAACTGCATCCTCATAAGATAATTTTATAGCTCCAGATTTAACACTTCTATCAATAATCTCATATGCAAAGCGTGGGCAAATAGCTGTAACACCATATCCAACCAAGCATGCAAAATGATGAATTTCACGAGGTTCAAACGAATCTAAAATTAGTGAAGCATGTGTTCTAATTGATTTTTTCGTTAAGTAAGCATGAACTGCAGAGGAAATAAGCATTGCAGGAATGGCAACACTAGAAGGAGATGCATTTCTATCACTTAATACAATGACTGAGGCATCGTTATTAATCAAATCCTCAACCCTATAGCAAATATCATCTATAGCTCTTTCCAAATTAACCTGATTTGGATCATATGTAATAAAAACCTCTTCAACCTTTAAATCCTTTATGCTCTTAATATCTACAAGCTCATTTAATGAAATAATTGGTGTTTTAAGTTTAATTCTTCTAGCATTTTTTTCTGTTGGATGAATTAAATTTTCTTCACGACCAACATAAATTCTTTGACTAGATACATTATTTTCTCTTTCTAAGTCAATTGGTGGATTGGTAACCTGAGCAAAGTCTTGTTGGAAATAATCATACAATAATGGCATATTTTTTCTTAAAACTGCTAGAGGCTTATCATATCCCATTGCGACCGTTTTATCAGAAACATTATTAGCTAAATAAACAATTGCTTGATTGATATCCTCCTTTGTATATTTAAACACCTTAAGTAAATATTCGTATTCTTCATCATTCAAATTTGCCTTTAGACTTGTTTTATGCTCTTCTAATTTAATAATTTGCTTAACGTATTCTTTATATGGATGAGCTTTGCTATATTTTTCTTTTATTTCATCATTAGAAATTATCTTCTTTTCTTTTGTATCAATTAACAATATTTTACCTGCTTCAAGTCTCTTTTTATATATAATTTGATTTTCGTCAATTGGAAGAGAACCTGTTTCAGAATATATAACAATTCTATTATCCTTTAGATATGCATAACGTGCTGGTCTTAATCCGTTTCGATCTAATGTTGCACCAAGCTTTATACCATCCGTAAAGATTATAGCTGCCGGACCATCCCAAGGCTCCATAAAAGTTGAGTTAAACTCATAATATGCTCGTAAATCCTTATCCATTTTTTTATCCTTAGTCCATGGCTCAGGTATAAGTAGCATTATTGCTTCTTCAATTGAACGACCATTCATAACTAAGAATTCAATAAAATTATCAAGCATTGCGCTATCGCTAGATGCGGTTGCAATAACTGGTAAAATATCTTCTAAATTATCTTTATAAATCTCTGATTTAAATAATCCCTCCCTGGCCTTAACTCCGTTAACATTTCCTCTAATTGTATTAATTTCACCATTGTGACATATCATACGATAAGGATGAGCCTTACCCCATGATGGAAATGTATTAGTAGAGAAACGTGAGTGTACAGTCGCAATTGCTGATTTTAATGATGTATCATTTAAATCTACATAAAAGTCTTGAACCTGTGTAGAAACTAGCATTCCTTTATATACTATTGTTCTTGATGACATTGAACAAACGTAAAAATCCTGCAATTTTTTATCTAGAACCTCTTTTTCAATCAATCTTCTTGAAAGGTATAAATGCCTTTCAAATGCATTTGAATCTTCATGCTCTGGTTTTTTTATAAAAAACTGACATATTAATGGCATACAAGCTTTAGCGGACTCACCTAAATCTAAATCATTATATGGAACCATTCTAATTCCTAGTAATTCTAATTTGGCTTTGCTAAGTTTCTCTTTGATTATATTGATAGCTTCTTCTTTGTAGTGCTCATTTTTACTAATAAAAACCTGAGCAACACCATAGTCGCCTTCCTGACCAATATTAAATCCTAAATCAATCTTTTTAAAAAATTCATGAGGGATTTGGAATAATATTCCTGCTCCATCTCCCGAATTATTTTCAGCGCCTGTTCCTCCACGATGCTCCAAATGAATTAAAATACTTAATGCATCCTCAATAAGCTGATGTGTTTTCTTACCATCAACTGAAGCAATAGCACCAATACCACAAGCATCATGCTCATAGCCCTCATCATACAAGCCAATTTTTCTATTTTCCATATATACCACCACATTTCACATTAATTTAATTATACTTTTGAACAAAATTAGATTCAATATTTTTTTATATCTCGCCTTATTTTTTTAATAGCATTAGCGATAAAAAAATCTTATACCAAACAGTATAAGATAAGTAAATATTATTTTAAACTTAAGCCAACCTTAAATGCATCTGCAACCTCTTCCCCAAGTGCGACATATTTATGATTTGCTGGATCATATGTAATCACGTCGAATTTATTTAAATCAATATTTCCATTTGTTAATATTGATTCATCGGCTGAAACATTTACTATTTTACCAACTAAAACTTCAGTTTCTGTATTGAAATCAAGCAGCTCACATTCTATTGTAAGTGGCAATTCATTAACTATAGGAGCATTAACAAATTCTGACTTATTAGCTGTAAATCCTGATTTTTCAAACTTATTTGATTCATCATTTGCAGAAACAAGTCCTACGTAGTCACATGCAGCTACTTCTTTTTTCGTACCAATTGAGATAGTAAATGCTTTGTTTATTAAAATATTGTCAGTTGTTTTATGCTGTGCAAGGGCAATTGTTATTTTATCATAATCACTTATTCCACCCCACGCAGCAGTCATTACATTTGGATTACCATTCTTATCATATGTTCCTATAACCAAAACAGGTTGAGGATATAAATATGTTTTTACTCCAAAATTTTTTCTCATTATTCTTTTCCTTCTTCCTTCAATTCTTCTGTATTATCATCATACGTATCAATATAATTATATAATATTTTTCCCTTTTTATAGGCTATAATTTTATCTAAATTAACATTTGATGCAGCTGAAAAAATATTTTTTTCAACCATAGGATTGTATTGAAGTAAATCCTTAATAAGCTTCTTAGTATTAGCACGCTGAGATCCACTTGCACCATTATCACACACTGCACAATTTTCGGTAAAACGACAAGCACATTGAATAAACCTTAAGCCATTATACTTCATCCATCTTAAAATATCTGCTTCTCTGATTAAATACATTGGTCTTATAAGCTCCATTCCTTCGTAATTTTCTGAACGAAGTTTTGGTAACATTGTTTGAAATGATCCGGCATTAAGCATATTCATTAATATCGTTTCTATGACATCATCGTAATGATGACCTAGTGCGATTTTATTACATCCAAGCTCCTTTGCTATTCTATATAATGCACCTCTTCGCATTTTAGCACATAAGTAGCACGGATTTTTTTCTTGAGAATTTGCTATCTCAAAAATATCAGTATTTTTTATTACCGTAGGAATATTTAACAATTGCAAATTATTCATTATAATCTGACGATTTATTTCATTATAGCCTGGATCCATTACTAAATATGTAACGTCAAATTCAAAATCTGAATGACGATGAAGTTCTTGGAAAAGCTTTGCCATTAGCATTGAATCCTTACCACCTGATATACAAACACAAATATGATCATTTGGTTTTATCAATTGATATTCTTTTATTGCCTTAACAAATTTAGCCCATAAATTTGCACGGTATGTTTTAATAATACTTCTTTCTATTTCCTGACACTTATCCATTATAATTCCTCCAAAGCCCTAACCAAAATGTCAATTTCATCCTTAGTAGTAAGTTCTGAAATCGATACTCTAAATGATTCAAGAGCACGTTTTTTATCGTTGTATACGCTCATAATTATTTTTGATGGTGTATTTTTAATTGAGCATGCTGATTTTTGACTAACATATATATCTTTTGATGATAAGTAGTCAACAACATTACTTGATTTTATACCGTTTACACCAATATTAAATATAAATAGATTTTCAAATGAATTAATCTCTATTTTTCGTATTGATTTTAGTTTAGTTAATAAATACTTACTTAAATCTTTTAAACAATTGACATTATCATCTCGATTTGAGACTACAAGTTCAATAGCTTTTGCAGTTTGAGAAATCAATCCAATCGGTATTGAGCCACTTCGGTAAATTGTTAAAGATTCTCCACCGTTTATTAATGGTGCTAATATAGTTGATTTTTTCTTTAAAAGAACACCTGTACCTGTTAAACCTCCGAATTTATGAGGTGAAAATGAAACCATTTCAATCTTATTAAAATCAATGCTGTATTTCGCAATTGCTTGAGTTGCGTCCATAAGTAAATGAGCATTTTTATATTTTGAAACTAATGCAGAAATTGATTCATAATCTTGAAGGGTGCCTAATTCACCATCTAATAATGTAATAATCACTAAAATAACATTATCATCTAGCTTGTTTTCAAGGTCATTAAGCGATACTTTACCATTAGATTCAGTTTTAATAAAGTCAATTTCATATCCAGTTTCCTTATAAATAGATAAGCATCCATTGATTGAATTATGCTCAAGCTGCGATACTAAAATCTTTTTCCCAAAGGCATTATATGATTCAATGATTCCTTTAATAGCCATATTATTTGACTCGGTTGCGGATGAGGTATGAATAACATCAACGTCATTTGAAAGATTTAAAGCTTTTTTAATTCTATTGTTACATTCTAAAACGTAAGTTTTAGCTTTTTGTCCTAAACTATGATTAGCATTAGCATTAGCCATATAATTTAATTCGGCATTTACCAAATCATCTAGAACTTCCTTCTTAATTGGATAATTTGCACAATAATCTAAATATACCACAATATCACCAACTTAAATCTTAAACACTAAAATTATACCATCATAGAGTATATTATACAATAAAAAAAGGATTCAAAAGAATCCAATAAATAACAAGGGTAGACGCTATTTTTACAAAAAAAGCGTGTGTACGACAAGATCTCGTTTTTAAGGCACTTTTTGGGAGTGTGTCGGACGATAAGTACTTTTTGGCGGTAATTTTCAAAGGTTTGTTGGACGATACCTCCGTCAAATTCCAATTTGTCGATATCTTAATATAACATAAATCTTCCCGCTTTTCATTCTCAATAACGCTTTTCGTGAAAAAGTAAAAGGGCGTGTGAAAAAATAGATTTTTAAAAATCTATTGGACTCATACGTCCTTT
>CAMELE010000077.1 GCA_945923475.1 uncultured Mollicutes bacterium | reverse complement strand
TAGACTATGAAGAATCTAATCCGACTACTGGAGAAGTAAGTTCTAGACCAGTTAAAGTACCTTATAGTGTATTACAAGAATTACAAGCAAATGTAAAGATAGATATTACACCTAAGAGCCCTTATGATAAATATGCTCAAGAATTATCACTTGAGAATATGTTAAAAGCAGGATACTTTACAGCACAAAGATTAGCAGAATTAGAAGTGTATGTAAGCCTGTTGGATGATGATAGTTCAATGCCTAAATCCAAATTGGAAGAAGCAATAAAGAAAATGAAAGAAGCTCAGCAAAGAATAGCAAATATTCAAACACAGGCTCAGCAATTGCAAATGCAAGCTGATAAATTTATTGCTAATCAACAGGATATAACAGGCATAGGACAATATGGAAATCAATTAATTAATCAAGCAATGACTACTGAATAGTCGTTGCTTTTTAATAGTCCAAGCATTGCAAGACTTTAAAAGAAAATGGGATAGTGAAGTCAAACACTTAAAAAAATAGGAGGAAAGAAAATGAACAAAGAATATGATGTTCAAACACCTGTTACAGATGTAACTGAAAACACTGAAGCTCAATCAGTAGAAGAAAATGAGGAAGGTATAGAATTAACTGATACCACTTCTCAAATGGAAGAAAAAAAAGAAGTTAAAACTTATACTGCTGAAGAAGTAGAAAAAATGGTTAATGACAGAATAAATGACATACTTCCAAAGAAAATTGAAAGAGAAAAAAGGAAGATGGAAAAACAATATTCCGATAAATTAGCCAATTACGAGGAAACTAGCAATATATTAAAAGCAGGTATGGGCGCTAAAGATATATCAGAAGCAAACCAAAAAATGAGAGAATTCTATAAAGAACAAGGAATTGATATACCTGTTTATTCAAAACCTAGATATTCTGAAGAGGATGAAAAGATTTTAGGTAAAGCAGAGGCTTCTAAAATTATTGATTTAGGATTTGAAGAAATGCAAGAAGAAGCTAATAGACTAGCTAGTATTGGTGTAGATAAAATGACACCGAGAGAGAAAGTAATATTCAATACTCTTGCAGATGAACTAACTCATCAAAAACAAGTTAAAGAGTTAGCGGAATTAGGTGTAAAAGAAGAAATACTAAGTAATTCTGAATTTAAAGAATTTGTTAGTCAATTTAATACAAAAACACCGATTAAAACAATATACGAAATGTATAATGTTACACATCAGTCTAAACCAAAGACTGAAAAAATAGGAAGCATGAAAAATACTGTTTCAAAAGAAGAAAAAGACTTTTATACTCCAGATGAAGTAAAAGCACTTACTCCTGAGGAATGGGAAAAACCAGGTGTCTGGGAAAAAGTAATGGCTTCTCAAAGGAAATGGAAATAAAGGAGTGATAGAAAATGAACGATGCAAGACAAACAATTTGGCATCAAGGGTACGAAAGAGCCCTAAAGACTATAACTTCATTAAGAAATCATAGTGATTTCAAATATGAAAAAGATACACATAACGCAAGAAAAGTAATAATTTTAAATGCAGATAAACCTTTAGTAAGAAAATATACACCAGGAGAATCAATCAAAAGAGATAAAGCAAGTGTAACAAAAAAAGAATTTGAAATGGATCAAATGTATTACTTCAATGTTGGAATTGATCATGTCGACAAGGCACAAACAGTTCCAGGAGCATTAGAAGCAATTTGCCAAGAAGGAGCAATTGCACTTTCTGAAGAAGGAGACAAATACGTTGCTAAATTAGTTAACGATGGTGTTACTGCTGGTTATGTTGAAGTAATTGATGGTACTTCAGCTACTAAATCAAATGCCATTGAAAAACTAGAAGATGGATTTGTTAAATTATATAGAAACAATGTTCCTCAAAACACTGAATTATATTCAGAAAATGATCCAGGATACTTTAGTAAAATTAGACAAAACTTAACTGAGTTATATACAAACAATGTTGATATGGCTAAGAAAGGTATTGTAGGTAAATATGGTAATGCATTAATTACTATTGAAAATCTTTTACCTAAATTAGATCCAGTATATGCTGCTACTACTGATACAGATATTGTTGAAGGTAAAACTTATTATACAAGAAGTGGAGAAGCAAGTGCTTATGTCTATACAGAGGTTACTTCTCCAGCTAAAGCAAGTATAAGCTCTTATTATGAAATCACTGGTTACGGAAAAGTTCTTAACTTCTTAAGAACTAAGAAAGCTGTTGCATTTGCAGAACAAATTGAAAAAGTAGTTAACTACGAAGTTCAAGATGGATTTGAAACTGCTCAAAAAGGTTTATATGTGTATGGTGGTCTTTTAGTAAGACCTAAAGAAATTGTGTGTATCAAGACAAGTCTTTAAAAGCAGAGAGAGAAATCTCTCTTTTATCGTGTGATTAGTGCTAAGAGTGGTGCAATTCCACTCCCCACGACCAAATAGTAGGAGGAAAACATGAAAGTTGAATATTATACATTAAAACCGAGTTTAAAACAGTATTTTGGAAGAAAGGTTAATAAGTCTTTAACATTTGATGAATGGACCGAAGACAAGAAAATACATCAAACTTTAAAGAACTTAGAACTTGTAACTGAAATACACGATGAAAGAAAAATGAGAATGGTAGTTTTAGGAAAAGAAGAAACAATTACTACGAAAGAAATAAGTACTATAAAACAAAAGTTAGCAACTGGAGTAATTTTAATTTGGGATGAACAACAAGGATATATAATCCCACCATATGAAATGGCTACATTAGATGAAATAGAAAAAGATTTAATTGCCATGAAAGATGTATATAGGAGTGATGATAATGACATTACTAGAAATGAAGAAAAAAGTGTTAAGGTTAATTGAAGAAATTAATGATAAAAGTTCTTTATTAACCGATGATCCGGATATTGCAAATAAGATAAATGATGTTATAAATCAGATTCAAAATGAAATCGCTAGAATAAAAAAAATCCCTGCTAAAGAAGAATTAGAGGTAGCTAAAGGCGATGAAATTGATTTTTCTGATATAGCAAAGGATTTATTTCAAATTAACATTGTTAGAGGGGTTGAAAATGATATTATAGGTAATACTATTAATTTTTATGGTGATGGTACTGCTAAGATATATTATTATAAGTATCCTAAACAAATAACCACTGAAACAAAGGATGATGAGTTTACTTTTGATTTATCAACCGATGTACTTGAAATAATGCCTTATGGTGTGGCTGGCGATTTACTTAAATCTGATATATCAGCTAGTTATGGACAAGTTTATTCAAATAGATATGAGCAAATGTTACAAAGATTAGATCCGAGATTTCATACCGGTAGCATTTATCTAGAAGGGGATGATACTAGTGAGTTCTTATAGTAGTTCTAGTGGTGTTCCTAGTGGAGCATTAGTAACAAGAAAAGTTGATAATTTTGCTGGCGTTGATTTTAGTAGCAGCGATACTAATTTAGCAAGAAGCCCTGATAGTTTAAATATGTGGAAAAATTATAAAAATAATAGCGCTGGTATAGAAACAAGGCCTGATATGGAATTAGTAGAAGAATACGATAATACCATATTTGGCCTCTTTTTTTATGATATAGGTAATACAACTCATAAAATAGTTCATTCAGGAACTAAACTTTATGATAATGATACCTTAATATTTACTGGGATGAATTTGATTAGAAGTCAAGCATTTATATTTAATAATATATTTTATATAAAAGATGGTTTAAATTATCTCGAGTATAATGGAACTGAAATAAAAGAAGTGGAAGGTACTATACCAACAACTACAATTGGTGATGCTACAGGTGAGGGAACAACATATCAGGATGTAAACTTACTTACTGGACTTAGAAAAAATCTAAGAATAGGTGATGGTGAAACAACAAAATTTAAGTTAGACACTGAAAATATAGATAGTGACTATGTAGTAACAGCAAAAGTGTCAATAGGATTGAACGAAATAACTTATGTACAAGGAAAAGACTTTACTGTTAATGTTACAGAAGGAAGCATTACTTTTAATACTGCTCCTGCAAAACCAACTACTGATGGTCAACATAATATAGAAATATTGTTTAGAAAAACCATTCCAGGATATAGAGATAGAATTAATAAGTGTACTATGCTAGCAGTATTTGATAATAGAGTATTTTTTAGCGGAAACCAAGATTATCCTAATGCAATATTTCATAGTTCATTAGAAGATCCTAGATATGTTAGTGATTTGGATTATTATAATGAGGGAATGGATTTAGCAAAGGTTAAAGCATTAATACCTAGTAATAATGCTCTATGGGTATTAAAAGAACCATCACAAGCTAATACAACAGTATTTTATCATAATCCGGTGTTAGATAATAATTATGGTAAAGTTTATCCAAGTACGCATTCTAGTATATCAACAGGGTGTGTTTCTACTGGAATAAATTTTAATGATGACATAATTTTCTTTTCTGATAGAGGAATGGAGGCTATTAGTGGCGATATAACTAGTGAACAAGTATTAGCACATAGATCTAGTATGATTGATGGTAAACTTTTAAAAGAGACTAATTATAAAAATATGATACTTGAAGAATGGGAAGGCTACTTGTTAGTAATTATAGATAACAAAGTTTATTTAGCTGATAGTAGGCAAAGATATCAAAATATTAATATTGAATATGAATGGTATTATTGGGAACTATCTTGCAATATTAGTTGTACTGCAGTTAAAAATGGAGTGCTTTATTTATGTGGTAATAATAAAGTTTATAAATTAACAAAAACAAGTGGCGAAATAACTTCTTACTGGACTACTAAACATGATGATTTTAAGTATCCAGAATATCAAAAAACCACTAATAAAAGGGGTGGTATTGCAGAAGTTAAAGGTGAAAATATAAAAATAGAAGTTAAAACTGATAATAATAACTTTGAAGAAATTGGAGATTATTCTAATGTCAAAGGATATATAGTTTATAGAATTAAAAAGAAAAAATGGAAACGATTGCAAATGAAATTTAGTTCTACTAAACCTTTTGGTTTAAATAGTTATACTTTAGAGTCATTTGTAGGTGGATACGTAAAGAGGTGATAAAGAATGAATGTTAATTATGAAGATGACAGATTTAAACAAGTAGAAAATGAAAAACAAAGTGAATTAAATAAATATAATGAAGCATATAACGATTTAATTAATGAGAGAAACAATCTTACAAATCAACAACAAGAAATGGTTGATAGATGGGAAAATACTCAAAAAGATATTGCTAATAAGAATCTCCAATATCAGAAAGATTTAATAGGGCAGCAAAGAAAAAAAGCCGAGCAAGCATATCAAAACGAGGCAAAAGCATCTTATATAGATTATCAAAAAGAAGTTGATAAGTATGGTGTCAGTAGAGAAAATGTAGTTAATAATGGATTGTCTAACAGTGGATATTCAGAAAGTTCTAAGGTTGATATGTACAACACTTATCAAAATAGACTTGGAACAGCAAGAAAAAGTATGCAAGATGCGGGACTAGAATTTGATAATGCAATAAGACAGGCACAATTATCAAATGATGAAACATTGGCACAGAATGCCTTAACAGCATTGCAAAATAAATTAAACATTATATTAGAAGGATTTAATTATAAATCAGAGCAAGAAAATAATAGGTTAAATTGGAATAACACAATTAATAATAACTATTATAACAGATACAAAGATGTTGAAAGTCAAATCAATTATGAAAACGAAACTGCCGAAAAAATTAGGCAATATAATGAACAAATGGAATATCAAAAAGAAAGAGATAGAATTGCTGATGAACAATGGCAGAAAGAATATGCACTACAACAAGCACAATCTGCCGCTCAAAATAATTATTATTCCAGTCTAAGTAATGGCAGCAGTGGTCAAGATATTTCTGATGGTAGCGACAATATTAATAATGGTAATTCCAATGGCGATGGTTCTATTCAATATAATGGTAAAACAGGTTATAACTCACTTACAAAAGCAGTGCTTTATTTAAAAAACAATGGTGTTAAAGGAGTTACAACTGCCTCAAATGTCAAGGATCTAATAGCAAAAGGATATTTAATTACTCAAACAATCAATGGAAAGTTATATTATTTCCCTAATGTTAACCCGAATGCAGGAAGTTCATCAAAAAGTTCATCAAGTAGATCAGGTAAGTCAATTCTTCAAGCAATGATGGATATGCAAAATGGGAAATATTTCTAACTCGGAGGTGAAATTTAATGGCATATAATACAATAGAGAAACAAAGAATTGAAGAATACGAAAGAAATTTAAAATTAGTAGGTACCAATAAGTCCAGTATAGATATGCCAACATCAATGAATGTACCTGGTGCAAAAAGATATTTACCTACAAATAGCGGTCAAGAAGCAATTGCTATCATGAGGGCACAAAATAAAACAAATGACAACACATGGTTTAAGAAATCAAAGGCTATGGAAGAAGAAAACAGTGTTAAAAGTCTAGCGAAAACAATTGCTTCAACTGGCTATGATATCTCAGGTAATTTTCTGCGCGGAGTAGGTTCCATAATAGAAGGAGCAAGTGATACAGCCAAGTATGGTTATGCAGGAATCCAAAGTTTGCTTGGCAATAAGGAAAAAGCTAATCAAATCAGAAATGAGGCATCGCAGGTAAATAATTTTGAAAATTTCTTAGGCTTTAACGAAGAACAAACAAAAGATTCAGTACTAGGCAAAAGAAGTGAAGGTATAGCACAAGGCATTGGATATTATGGCGGGATGATAGCATTACAAACAGCAGGAGTGCCATGGGAAGCTACTTCATCCCTTACAAGTTTTGGTGGCAGTTATGGTGAGGCTTTAAATGAAGGTGCTACCTCAGGGCAAGCATTTTTATTTGGCTTAGGTAGTGCTGCTGCTGAAATAATGTCAGAAAAAATATTTTCTGGAATAAATTTGCCAAGAACCGGAAAAAATATATTGAATACTGAAAAATTTGTTGAAACACAAAC
Source organism: uncultured Mollicutes bacterium (assembly GCA_945923475.1). Lineage (GTDB taxonomy): Bacteria > Bacillota_I > Bacilli_A > Acholeplasmatales > Anaeroplasmataceae > CAG-307. The sequence continues at coordinate 792 of CAMELE010000077.1, read as the reverse complement.
TGATAAAATAAAAAATGAATTAGTAAAAAGACTAGTAAAGTTTGGTATAAGTAGTATTGGAGAAGGTGCTGAAGAAATCATTTCAGGTGTTGCAACAGAGGCTGCAAAAAGATTGATTTATTCTGACAAGTGGGATTATAGTACACAAGATGCATTTGATGACTTCATATCAGGAACAATTGTTGCGGGTATAACAGGTGGAGCGCAAAATTTATTTTTAAAAAATGGAAACGGTAAAGTAAATATAGAAGATCAAAAGACAAATAACATTTTAACAGTAAACGAATTAATTAATCAGAAACAGAATCAAAATCAAAATGATAATACAAATGTAAGTATACAGCAACAAGAACTAATAGAAGAAATTAATAAATATAACCAATTACAAAAAGAAAGCAATTTAAATTTACAACAAGAACAACATTTAGATGAATTAAAAAAACAATTAAACGACATTCAAAGTCAAAATACTGATAACAATATTTCTTTACCAGTGAGAGATAGTGCGTCAACAGTTCAAGATGTAGTGAATCAAGAAAAAACAAATCAAAGTAATATTAAATTACCAGTATATAATCAGCAAAGTAATGTTAACAATTCTGATAAGGCTATTTTGCCTACTGTGAACGATTTTAATAGTTCTTATATAAATATACCAACTAGCAATACAAAGGTTAATACGGCTAAAATAAAACCCGAAATATTAAATGATATTAAAGGTTTTAAATTGGGTGATTCTAATATTGAAAGTTATAAAGGTAGTTACATTAAAACAATATTAAATGAAGTTGG
>CAMELE010000076.1 GCA_945923475.1 uncultured Mollicutes bacterium | reverse complement strand
AAATTAATAGGCTTTATAAATGATTGTGGCATTACAGAAGATGAAATAGAAATAGGATATGTAATTCATCCGTTATATCATAACAACGGATATGCAACAGAAGCGGTATCTCTTGCTTTAGCAGAGCTAAAAGAAATGGGATTTAAGAAAGTTATAGCTGGTTATTTTTCTTCTAATATAGCAAGCCTTAGAGTAATGGAAAAATGTGGAATGAAAAAAATATCTTATGAAAATGAAATAGAGTATCGTGGAAAAAAACATAAATGCTTGTATTGTAGTATAGAGTTTTAATATAAAATAAAATCTTACATTTGTAGGATTTTATTTCGTTATATAGAAAAAATTGTGGTATGATTAAGAAAGAAGGTGATTAACTATGTTTAAATTAATACCTATAGTTGAAAATACTACCACGTCAAAACAATATAAATGTAAGCATGGCTTATCTTTATATATCGAAACAACAAAGCATAAGATATTATTTGACGTAGGACCAAACGATCTATTTTTAGAAAATGCTAAGAAAATGAATATAAATATAAATGAAATAGATATATTAATATTATCTCATGGTCATAGTGATCATGGTGGTGGCTTAAAATATTTCTTAAATGTAAATCAGAAAGCTAAAATATATGTAAGAGCTACTGCATTTGATCCACATTACATAAAGGTAATGGGTATCCCGATATTTGTGGGAATAGACAAAAATCTTATCAATGATAGATTTATATTTTCTGATAATATATCTATTATTGATGATGAGCTTACATTATTTTCAGGAATAAAAGAAGGAAATTTTTATTCTTCATCAAATCGAAAACTATTTGTTAAAAAGAATAATAAAATGATACAAGATGATTTTAATCACGAACAAAATTTAATTATAAAAGTAGATAATAAAAGAATATTAATATCCGGCTGCTCACATGCAGGCATTATTAATATATTAAAAAAAGCAGAAGATCTGTGTTTAAGTAATATCGATTTAGTTTTTGGAGGAATGCATCTATTTAATCCACCAACTCATAAATATGAAAGCGATGAGTATATAGATAAAATAGCAAAGGAATTAAATAATACTAAAAGTATTTTTTATACATTCCATTGCACAGGAGTAAAAGCCTATGAAAGATTGAAGCAAATTCTAAATAATCGAATTCATTATATAGGAACAGGATATACATATAGTTTGGATGATATTTGTTAATTAATTTGAAATGATTTTTTGTTAGATATTAATATCTTAATTGAAATAATAGTATAAATAGTTTATAATTAACTCAAATAAAAAAGGAAATGATTATTATGACTAAAATTACACTTGATGATATAAAAAAGAATAAAACAAACAATATATTAATTCCATTTTATACAGTTATATTAGCAGTTGTATATAGCTGGTGGATGGTTGCCCTTCAAGATTCAAAGAGCCCTTGGGGTACAATCGCTCTTGTAGCATCATTTGTATTGCCAACCGCTATTTGTATTTGTGGAGCTATATGCTTGTACTTATCAAACTTAAAGGTTGCAAACGCAAGAATTGCAAACAATGAAGAAAAATGTACGAATGAATTGTCATAGGCTGTATATAATATAGATAGCGAGGATTGATAATTTGAAAAAAGTATTAGCTATAATTTCAATATTAAGTATTATCTTCCTAGTAGGATGTGTATCATCTTTTTCTTGGTCATATTTCGAGGAATCATATGGAAACGCAGGCTATGTATGCCAAGAAAAGTATGATGATAAGGACATGTGCTTAGAAATATCTGAAAAAATTGAAGATAGAATTCATCTAGTTTTTTCCGAAACGGTTGATTTGGAAGTAATAAAATTTGAAAAATATGTCAAGGATATAAATAGAATCATATATGCAATTGAATTTGAGGATAAGTCCCAAGCTAAGCTTGTAGGTGATTACGATAAAGCTTCAGAGCCAAATGAATGGTTGATGTGTAGATATGGAAAAGTATTACTTTTAACTAATGATATAATAACATCTCGGATAATAGATTTAACCTTTGAATAAAATACCGTATTTTTCTTCCGTAAATATGGTATTTTTTAATATTTAATTTAATAAATTTTTATTAAAATAATCTTTACAATTATATGCTATTTTAGTATAATCTCTTCATGTGAGGTGAATTCTCTTATGTATACAAGAGATATTAAGCAATGGATTTCCTCTTTAAAGGATGGTAGTATCATCTTAGCTAAAACCGCTTATGAAAATTATTTCAGTGACATGAAGGAAGCAACATTTTATCAGCTACTTGCTAGATTAAATGAAGAAAAATATATCGGAAAGATTGCGAAAGGATTATATTTTAAGCCGTACAAACGTCAAGTAGATAATTTACCAGAGCCTAGCAAGCTTTTAGATTTTTTTACTAGTAAATATAAACATGGAATGCTTATTGGTGGAAAAATGCTACTTGCAAAAGGTATTATTAAAGAAGATAATAATCCATATTATAATGTGATTACAAATACAATTGAAATAAAAACAAAAAGATATATTTCAAATTTAGTAATTGAAACAGTTGATATTGATTATAGAAGTAGCAAGGTTCGTGAATCAATCGAAATGCTTGAAATGATAGAAATAATTGATGAATATGACAATTATGATAAGAATAAGCTTGATGAGTTTATTGAAGCCTTTGCTAAAAATTATAATGAAGCAACATTTAATAAGGTATTAAATGCAAAGACCTATAAGAAAAGAAATATAGCAGCAGTAAAGCTTGTACTTGATTATTATAATGTCGCAAACAATTTGTCGAAGCAATTAAATACTGCATCTAAATATCAATTGCCTGGTCATTTCTTAAAATATATTGAACAATAAATGATAATCTATAAGAAAAAAATTATAGATTATTTTTTCTTTATTGCATAAAAGGCTAAAGTAAATTAAAATAGATGTATGTTAAAAATTAGGAAGGTGTATGAAAATGGCAAATAAGCAATTTGGTAATTTTACATTTATAGAAACTGAAATTGAGGATGTTTATATTATTGAACCAAAAAAGTACGGGGATAACAGAGGATATTTCATGGAAACTTATAAGGAAGCTGATTTTAATGCGGCTGGTTTAAATTATAAATTTGTTCAGGACAACCAATCAAAGTCAAAAAAAGGAGTATTAAGAGGACTTCATTTTCAACGTCAATTCCCTCAGGCAAAGCTAGTGCGTTGTATTGAAGGAGAAGTATTTGATGTTTGTGTTGACCTAAGAAAGGGCAGCAAAACATATGGTAAATGGGCTGGTGTTGTTCTTTCAGCTGAGAAGGGGAATCAATTTATGATTCCAAGAGGCTTTGCTCATGGCTTCGTTGTATTAAGCGAAACAGCTACATTCTGCTACAAATGTGATGAGCTATACCATCCAGAGGATGAGGGCGGAATTATGTGGAATGATGAAGCAGTTGGAATTAAATGGCCGTTTGAAGGAGAAATATTACTTTCAGAAAAGGATAAAAATCATCCAAGCCTAGATGATGCTAAAATTGAGTTTTAATAGATATGAATAAAAGATATAGGAGTATTTTAATTTATTCGTGTATTTTCCTTTTAGCATTAATCCCATGCTTAATAATGTTTAATAAGGGATTTATAAAAGGACACGATAATGAATTTCATTATGCCCAAATTCAAGACTTATATGATTCTATCAAAAATGGTAATTTTAATTTTTATTTAAATTATGAAACTATCCATTCATATGGAATGGGAGTAAGGCTTATGTATGCCTCACTATCTCATTTTATTACTGTGTTTATTGGTCTAATAATTATCCCCTTTGGCTTTAGCTTGACTAGTGCGATGAAGATGACAATCTTTTTGTCGATTTTATTTAGTGGGATTTTTACATATTGGTTTACTAAATCGGTAACAAAAAAGGAATTACCAGGTATAGTAGCTGCGGCTATATATATTATGTTTCCATATAGATATACAGATATATATGTTAGAAATGCATTAGCTGAAACTGTGGCTATGGCTTTTATTCCTTTAGTATTTTATGGTATATATGGAATAATGAAACAAAAGGAATACAGCATTAAGCCATATATAGCTACAATAATTGGTGTTACATTATTATTCTTTTCGCATAATATTACTACTATATTTACTTTAATATTTGTAGTTATATTTGCCCTATTTCATTTTAATGATTTAAAGCGTCTTGTTAAGGATAGAATGTTTTGGCTATCAACTATAGTTAGCTGTTTATTTATCTTGTGCTTTATGTCAATTTTGTTAGTTCCTATGCTTGAGCATATGCGGCTTGGAATTTATCGTATATTTGATAAAGAATCAATGCGCTCAACATATGAGATAGTGTCTGAGGGGGCCAAAAACTCATATGCATTTTTATGTGGCGGTCTTCATTCTAAATATGCAGAAATGTTTTTATATTATACTATGCTATCAGGCTTAAGCTTTGGTGCTTATTGGTTTGTAAAAAAATTAATTAAAACAAAGGATAAGAATTGGATATACTTAATCGTAGCATTTGTAGTTGGAATGTTATTCTGTATTTCGTTTATGATTGTTAATAAGGTTAGCTATATTTTATATATTGCGGTTTTATTAACTTTTGGAATATATTTAATCCCTTATAAAAAGGTAAAAGGAGTTAATAGTTTACAAACCTTAATATCCTTTGCTGTTATGTTTTTAATGCTAATAGTGATGATATTCTGGGGATCTATTTGGAAAATAATTCCTTCAGCACTATATTCTATTCAATTTCCATGGCGATTATGGGCTTTTGTAGGCTTTTTTATAGCTATGATATTTGGTATTTTAGTAGCTAGTTTTGATTATAATTCTTCACCAATTGGTACTTATGCAATAGCCTTTATTACATGTAGCTCTATATGCTTTATTAAACCATTGGATAAGGAACAATATAATTATGGTGGGGATTATTTTTGGAGTGAGGATTATTCAATTAGCATAGAGGATACCTATGATAAATATGCAGCAGGATGGCAACTTGAATATTTTACAACAGAGTATTATAACGGTACTAAATCATCATTTTGGTGGAATCTATATCAGAATTATTTTAATGCAACTCCTGAAAACTCTAATATTCCTGATTTTATAGGAGTAATTGAAGGAAACGCAATAGCTACAAATTATAAATATGATAATGGGGTAATTACATTTGATTTAGAGTGTAATGAAGAATCATTAATAGAAGTAGCAAGAGTTTATTATTTAGGATATAAGGTAACACTTACAGACTCTGATGGTAATGTATATAATCTTACTCCGTTTTCATCTGAATCTTTTGTAGGCTTTAATGTTAACAAATCTGGCTTTATAAAAGTTGAATATGTAGGAACTCCTACAACAAATATGACTAAGTATTTATTTGGTATTGCGTTCTTTAGTATGATTGGACTTGTAGCAAGCTTAAGCGTCATACTAAAGAAGAATGAATATCAAATCGAAGGAGAAGGAAATGTTTTCTAAAATTAAAAATGCATTTTTCAATAAAAGGTTTTTAACCTTTTGTATAATTGGTGGACTGGCATATTTAATTCACCAAGGTATATATTTACTATATACTAAGGCATTTGACTTTTATGATGATAAAAATCATTTAATTTCAACGGCCATAGCCTTTAGTATAGCATCAATATTCACATATTATGCGAACGCAAAATTTACTTACAAAACAAAAGCTGAGGGTAAAACTATGTGGCAGTCAGTATTAGTGTTTGTACTTAAGTTTATTATAACTGAGGGAATAACATTAGGTATAATGGCAATAATGAATGCAAGCTTTGAGCCTGAGCAATTATTTTATAAGATTGTAGATATAATGTTACCATTAATATTAACTTGTATAACATTAATATTACAGTTCTTTGCGTTTAATGTTATTTTTAAGAGCAATAAAGAAGATGGTAGTATAGAAGATTGATCATAATGGTCAATCTTTTATTCTATAGGTAATATGAATAAAAAATCCTAAAATGAATCAATTAGTCAGGTATATATGAAACTTATTTATCAGTGAGAATAAATTCTTGCTGATTTTTTTACTAGGATAAAGAGAGGTACCCTAGCTCCCGTATAATGTAGTTGTACCAAGCAATTGGAGATTAAAAATTATAAAAAGGAGATAAGAGTATAATATTATTTGGTGAAATCGTGTTTATAGTTGCACCATTATTGCAACGATTTAATAATTGTTGCAAAATCTTTGAAAAAGTTCACAAATTAGTAATTTACGCCAATATTCTATGAATATTGGTTTTTTGCCCGAATGAAATAAGTAAAATTTATAATTTTCATCTTAATATTAACATTTGGGGTCAAATGTAATAAAATATATATGAAAGGCGATGATATTATGTTTAATCAACAAGAATACATAAATTCATTTATAAAAGATAATTATAAAACAATAAAGCTTAGAATTAGAAAAGATGATAGATTAATAATTGATAAGATAAGCTCAGTAGATAATATTAATAAGTATATAAAAGACTTAATAATGAAGGATATTTTGGATAATAGAACATTTCATTTTATAAATAATGATGTCCTGATAGATTTCGAATTATCACCTACATTAAATGATCTCATAAACAAAGCAGAAAATGCGGATTTATATAACGATTATGGGTTATATATGAATTTAGTTGATGCTATTGATTCGCAAGCAAAAAAAGAGACTACAAAACATATTATTTCAGAATCACAATGGAATAAACTTATGAGGAGGTATTTGCTATGATTGAAATTATTAATTTCACTGATTATGCTCTTAGTGACAGGGATTTACAATATGCAGGACGTGCGGGAGAAAAAAGAGGAATAATCTACAATGGTGATTATTGGTTTTTAAAGTTTCCCAAGAATACTATAGGAATGAATCGTGTTACAGGTATATCATACGTCACATCACCACTAAGTGAATATATTGGAAGTCATATTTATGAAATATTAGGTTATGATGTTCATAAAACCATTTTAGGAATATGTAATGATGGTAAAAGAAATAAAGTTGTATGTGCATGCAAGGATTTTATTAAAGATGATACAAATGAAATACTTATTCCGTATACAGCTTTAAGAAATGATACTAATCCATTAATTATGGAACGAAATGATAAATCAATTTTATCAGCATCTAATATTAATGAAATTATATTTCAACTAGAGCATAACACGATATTAGGATCGATTTCAGAAGCAAAGGAAAGATTTTGGGATGTTGTTATCATAGATATGCTGATAAATAATAATGATAGAAATGAAGATAATTGGGGAGTAATTAAATATAAAAAAGAAAATGAATATAAGCTTGCTCCAATATATGATTGTGGGAATTGTTTTTATGGAAAGACAAGCGAAGAAAGAATTGAAGCTATCATGTCTGATTCTGAAAAACTATATAGCAGTGCAATTAATGGAATAACAGCATATGAAGATGATGAGCAAAAAAGGATTTCTGCAAGAGATATTTTAAAAATAAATAACTCTGTTTTGAAAGAAAGAAAAAAGTATGTTTCAACGCTTATAAATGAAAAGATTTCCTTTATAGAAAACTTTATTAATTCAATTCCAAATTCTTATGGTGATATTGATATTATGTCAGAAGCAAGAAAAACATATTATATAGAAACACTAAAGATACGAATTGAAAAAATATTGAAGTCATCATTAAACTAAAAATAAGTTTTTTTATATTTATAATCTTAAATATTATCAATTTCTATGTGCTTTTTAAGTTATTGTATATATTTTGTACAATTTCGTTATTAATAATTATGCAGTTAGACTGAAGGGGTCGTTTATCCGTTGAATCCGTTTGTTTACTAGTCAAAAAAGATTCAAAATAAAATAGAGAAAAAAAGGCTTCATTACTAGGTTTTGAACTGGCTCTAAAAAAGTAGACAGTTAAGAAAAAAAGGGGAACAACAATAT
>CAMELE010000075.1 GCA_945923475.1 uncultured Mollicutes bacterium | reverse complement strand
GTGGGGAGTAATCTGGCACATAATGCCCTATTACTACTAATATAATACATATAGCCTTAGCTATATCAAAAGAAATTAATCGTTGCATATTTTTGACACAAAACAAACTTTAACACAATACTTTTTCATATACACGTCAGAATCTTAACTTATTCATTCCAACCAAATCTCCAGATATGTCTTTAACAACTGCAGCATGTACATCTTTCTTTGGAGCAAACTGAACCAACTTTTCAACTGCCCGAACATAAACACCATATTCTGGGATGAGATACGAACCAGGTTATGTGAAGATTCTTAAAAGAAAACGACACCGCTCGTTTTCTTTCGTCTGGTGAAATACCAGACGAAGACGATAACGAAGTGTAAATTCCAAGAGCATGGTCGCTATTATCGGACTATGGTTTAGTTTTCCCATTCTATATCTTATTTTCTCAAGATTTTACGCTTTATTTTGTTTAAGTATATCTTAAAATATTGACTATAAAACAAATAACTTTTTCCCCATGTTTTCAGTAAATTAACCGTTATTGGTTGGTAATTCACAAAAGCATTTGGCTTACAAATATAATGGTCCAAATGGGAGGTTTCAACACTCATTGGGCGTTTTTGAAAATGTACATACAAAGTTTCCTCTTTGATAATAGCACCATCATTTTTATCAAGTCCATATCGATATAAACTTCCATCTTTATACTCAAACAAGAAATTCCCCTTGTCATCATCAGAATGGTTAACTATTTTCTGTGAGGAAAGAAATTGCTTCTTCAAAAAATTGATATCATCAAAAAGAAGTACATCATACACTTTTTCTGGTTGAAGCGCCTTCCACATCTTACTAATTCCTGCCCATTCGTCAAAAACATATCCACGATTAGAAGTCACAACCTCTCTCCATGACGGAATACCTTCAAACGTTTCCGATTTCCTAAAGAATTCGTTCACTTCAGGATTATTACGATATATAGAGAGATGCCCTCGTGTCAATATCTTATCATACACATTCAAGATTTCATCTGTGATATATTTACTTAAATTACCAAAAATCAAATCATTATCACAATGCCCCCAAAAATCATATGCTTTCAGATAGTCTGCAAACAAGATACCATACAAAGCTCTGAAATCACACAGTTTATAAGGAGTCTCCAAACATATTGTTTGATGCAATTTCGATTCAAACAATTGCTTCAAATCAGCAAAACTCATTTCAAAGACCTTAATATTTGCCCCCCCATATGCATTGATATATGCTATCGCATTGCTATCATCTGTGAAAATCAGAAAATCAATTTTTGGATTATTACAACAGGAGCGTAACCAAAATTTAAAATAATTATTAAAATGCCCAAAATGAGGCATTATCAATGCAATTCTGTTCATTTGTATTTTATATATATTTTGTTTCATTAGTGTCCAATAAAAAATTGACACGTTAATTAATTAAGAGGAAATAATCGAGCTATTTGACATCGTTGAACAATGATACATTCCTTAAACAATGCAAATAATTTCATTTCATCCCTCTTTAAGTTTTTGTTCGTATATGTTTATGAATTGTGAAGCTAATTTATCCCACGTAAACTTTTTTACAATAGTTTTATGTGCTGCATCCCCTATTTTTTGGCAATATACTTTGTCTTTAGAAAGTTTGATAACTTTTTCTGCCCAAAGTTTTGCTTCAAATTTAGGGATAATAAATCCATTGATTCCATCTTCTATCATCATGTCAGAGCCTCCATTTACGCTAGTAATAGTAGGCATTCCGAAATACATTGACTCCAGAAGTACCATACCATATATATCATATATTGTAGGCAGAAGGAATATATCCGTGTTAGCATAAACCTTGCTCAAAAACTTTTGCTCAACTCTTGGTATATAATAGATATTATCAGAGAGCCCCAGTTCATGAACTCTTGCATTAAAAACATTCTTATAAGTCTCATTTTTATATCGACCTATCATAATGAGCTTATAGTTTACACCTTTCATCTTCAACTCATTCAGTATATCAAGCATAAATAGAGAATTACGCCTAGGTTCTATAACACCTACATACAATAGTTTAAGGCAATTCATCTCTTTAATCGGAGCCAATTCCGGAAGTTCCTCATTGGTGATATTATGCAAGAAAGATGTACCCAATCCCACACCAACAGAATGTACATTATTCAAACCCTTGGAATTAAGATACTCTTTAGCCAAACCACTTTTAGTAATAAAACAAGTATTCAGCTTTCTGTATCTATTAACAAAGAACATATCAAACACCTTAGCCATCTTATTGTAATTGTGGTTGAAATCACAATAATATGGACCATGGTAACATACCATCTTATGTTGATACTTCTTTGCCAGATACCATGTATAGATTTGATTATATTCACAAACCTGAATAATATCGTAATTATCAAGAATAGCATCAATGTTTTTAAGCCATCCATTTTTTAATGCGACAATAGCTTTTACACTATATATAGTTATCTTCTGATTATCAATACAAACTTCATTTTTAGAGAATTGATTATTATCAGAGATACTCATAACATCACATTGATGACCATTTTTGTTCAAAGCAAGGGCAAGCCCTATCTCTTGAATATTATAGGTCATTCGCTGAGCCTTAATCTCACCAGGTACATCTTTTATTATTAAAATTTTCATTTCATGTATTTTTAATCAATGACATAACTTTATGTGGAAAATCTAACCAAGTATTAGATGAAATATATGATGAACAAGCATGCATATTTTCTTTAAGAGGGATTTTTTCAATGTCCTCAAATGTATTATAGCAAGAAACAATATCTGTCAAATCCTCAAAACTTCCAACTCTAGGACCAATAATAGGTTTACAAAAATTCAATGAATATATTAATGCACCCGAACTCAATACAGAATCGGGAGAATAAGTAAATAAAACACATCGGCTCTGTGAAATACGTTCTTTCAATTCTTCATCAGACAAAAAACGATTTTCAAATACAATATTAGCAGAACATGCAGACTCTATTCGTTTCGTATATTCAGAATCGTTACATCTACCACAAATCAAAATTTTTTTTGATTCATAAAACTCTCGATTAGAGATAAACTCTAAAAAATCTGCAACCTTTTTTCTTTCATTAATTCCTCCCCATATTATATAATCCCACTTCTCCTTCTTAAAAGGATATATTAAATTCGTATAAACTGGATGAGGAATATAATGACATTTGCCACTATATTTTGGATAAGTTGAATCAAAAAATGAAACCCCCTCAAGAGAATGAGTTATTACTACTGTAGATAACTTTGCCATCAAGGACATGCCACATGAAACTAACATAGATTTTCCTTTATGAGCTCTTTTATTATGTAAAACCCATACGACATCTTTATTTAACATTTTCAAAAGACATAGTCCCACAACAAACACAACAAACTGAATTTTTCCAAATCTCTTATTAGGTATTAAATCAACCCAATTAATTATGAAGATAGAAGAACTCAGATTAGCAAAAATGCTAATTATACCAGCTCGCCCAATATTATTAGAAATCACATATCCTTGATCTTTGAATGCGTCATGAAAATATTTAATATATAAATTTCCAGACTTGTCACGTACAGGATTATATGTTGGATAAATATAAATACTCATAGACTTTTTAATTTTAAATATAAACTAGGACTAATTATAGCAATAATAGACCAAATTACTTTTTTGTAACCACATCTATTAAATAGGAACAACCGAATATTTTGCTTTCTGATATAATGTGAATAAATCTGCAGGAACTCATTCTTGTGCTTTTTAGAACCCTTGGATAAGACATCCAAAGCATAATTTATTTGATTTAATGCATAAGAAAGATAAACATTATGATATTTTTTCTCCATATTCTTTTGAGAAAAATCAATCATTATATTAGCGATTTCCAAAAGATCAACGCAACGCTTAATTTTAAAACTTGCAGTTATACTTCCAGAGTCGCGAAGGAGATAGTTATACAAAGCAAAATTAAAATGCATAACAGAAGAAGCATAATAATAAAGCCGCGGTATAAATTCATTATCCTCATGATAAATTCCAGATTTAAATCTCAAATCATTTATTATCAAAATTTCTTTTTTAATAATAAATCTTTGAACAGCAGACGTAAATCCACCTTGATAAAAGTACTCCAAACCACTATATTTTTGAGAGAGTAAATGATTAGAACCTAGCAAACAACTTTTTCCTGTTTTTTCCTCCACAGAATTTAACTGAAAAGCATACACATCAGCATCTTCATTATCTATTATAGACAAAACTTTACTTATGGCACCATCAGACAAATAATCATCGCTATCTATAAACCAAACATATGTTCCACTAGAATATTTTAAGCCAACATTTCTTGCCACACTCAAGCCTTGATTTTCCTGAAGAACATAAGTGATACCCTTTTTCCCTTCTATAGTTTCTTGTACTATTTTATTTGAATTATCGGTACTGCCATCATTAACAATGACTATCTCTACATAATTATCGTCAAACTGCTCAAAAATGCTATTCAAACATTTCGCAACATATTTTTCAACATTATATACAGGAATTATAATACTCAATTTTTTCATTGCTTATATTTTTTTGCTTTTTTATAAATTAAAGATATTAAAAACAATACTCCTACAGTGTATGTTGTAGGGTTATACCCCGGTAAACTTGTCATACTATTAGTAATAAATAGAGCAATAAATATCAATAAAAGATAAATTTCATGCGTTTGCTTAAATAACAATATACCTTCTTTTAAACACCTTATAATTAAACATAAATAAAATAAAACGCCCATTGTCCCAAAATCTATCATCAACTGAAACCAAACAGATTCTGCACCAAAAATAAAGTTTTTGTATAAAGAAAAAGAATTAGCGCCTAATCCCCAAACTATCGACTGCTGCATAATAGAAAACGATTTGAGAAATTGCAGCAAACGCATATCAGTACTGCTACCACTTACACTTTCCGTATCTGTATAAGACTCATAAATTTCAGTTAAATAATCCTGAGGGATAAAATATAAAACAACACATCCAACTATTAAAACAGGAAATATTTTTCTAATTTTTCTCAAATTTATAAATGAGATCAAAACTATCAAACCAGAAATAATAGTTGACCTAACTCCTGTAAAAAATATTGTTCCTAAACAACAATATGCCAATACCGTATATTTTTTCCTATTACCTAATCCCAAATTAAATAAAATCGAAAGAATCGACATAAAAATTAATGCTACATAAGAATTAGTTGTTGCATGTCTTAAAGAAGCCTGAGCTCGATTCAATCCATATCGAATATCCGATAATTCTGAAAATGTAGAACCTGTAATCTTATCAAAGTAATCTGCAATAGGATTAATGGTAAGAACTGCTTCTATTAAAGAGTAAGAAAATTGCAGTATAATAGCACAAATTAAGACTTTCGCAAAATTTAACAATTGTTGCTCAGTCTTCACATAATTAATAAAGACTAAAAAAACGCCTAACGTTCTTACAACAACCAAAATATAATACATAATATGACTTGGTTCCTGTATTAAACATGTCAACAGATGATAACCCAGAAAGAATACTATCAAGAATTTGGGGATATATTTCTTAAAATTAGATATTAAATATTTATCTTTAATCACATCTATTAAAAAGATACATAATACCAAATCTGATAAGATAAAATTTACAAAACCTCTAACTATAGGGAAACCAGGATCAAATATCGAGTAAAAAATAAAAATATTAAACGCCAATTTCTTATCATATAAAAAAAGAAGTAAAAAGGCGATAACAATAATCATTAACATAACAAAATTATTTACTGCTGTATTTTAAAAATTGAAGATCTTGTATGTATTTTAATTTTATTATAATATTTTAAAAAATAACAAAACAACTTCCACTTTAATTTATCAAAAATAGTTATATTCGTTTTGATAAGTTTAGAAGCTTCATTAATAACCTGCAAGCCACAAGTAGCTTCTAACATTTTCTTTCTCAAAATAGAATAATTAATATAAACTAATCCTTTTAAAGGCTGAAAAATTGGAATCTTGCTACAAATCCATCGCTGCAATGGAACATCTACCTTCATAAAGTTTAATTGAGTTTCCTTTCTTAATGTTTCATTAATTCCCCAACGATAAACAAACAATGGCAATGATAAAGTAAACACATTTAATTGCATAACAGCTCTTATATTAAAATAATAATCCATAGACGGATATGATTCGTAATCATATCCACCTATACGTATCAAAGAATGTGTTTTAAAAAAAACTCCCGTAGGTGGATAGTTATTTCCAACAACAAAGTCATCAAGACACATTTTACGTATAAAGCATTCTGTACTCAATTCTTCCGATGGAGGTGTTGGAGAAGAACTTTCCTTCCATTGACACTTAGATGGATAGAGAATATCTATATGAGGATACTGTTGAACACAACTAAATGCAATTGACAAAAAATGTGGAAATAAGATATCATCATCATGAATCATCAGCGAATATTCTCCTTCACTTAGCTTTATGAGTCTATTCCAATTTCCAACCATTCCTAAATTCTTCTTATTTTTATAGTATTTTACAAGTGGGGATGAAATTGTAGATAAATATTTCTCTGTTAAATCATCTCTTTCTGGATTATTATCACATATAATGATATTAAAATCGCTGAAATTTTGCTGATTAAGGCAACTCTGTAAAGTCTGTTTTAAGGTTTCTACTCGATTATACGTAGGAATCAGAATACTGACTTTCGGAGTTCGTTCTAAATCAGAGTTTTTTATAAGCACAGACTCAACATCTGAATTGATACTCAAATTGTCATTTAAAGACAAAAATCTATTTACATTTATCATTTTTTTTATTATTAAATTCAAATAATGCTAAATCAAAGAATTCTTTAACTGAAAAATTTAGCTCTTTCAACACAACAACTGGCCACTTCCAATTATTATATGCCAATTGGACAAGAAATTGTATTGCAACTACTCCAATTAAGTCCCAATGAGTATATTGTAAGCATAAAACCGTAAGTAATATAATAATTCCCCCTGAAACAATTGCAGGTTTCACAAATGGCACCTCATTTTTGGTTACAATTAATGTAGC
Source organism: uncultured Mollicutes bacterium (assembly GCA_945923475.1). Lineage (GTDB taxonomy): Bacteria > Bacillota_I > Bacilli_A > Acholeplasmatales > Anaeroplasmataceae > CAG-307. The sequence continues at coordinate 991 of CAMELE010000075.1, read as the reverse complement.
AAACATAGAATGATTACCCTCTAAAATAATTGTTATTGTATACAATAAAACAACAGAACTTTCTGGCAAAGTTGTTTTAGAATGTATCAAGCCTAAAATAGAAGGAGCACAATAAAACAATAGTAATCCACCTAAAATCATCACTACCCAATAGAAAAGGAGAGTCTGAGACATTGTTTTTTTAAAGGTGTATAAATCTCCAGAAACTCTACAATTAGCAAATTTGGGTTGATAAGTTAAAAATAAAGTTTGAGCAATACTAGACAGTATTGTTAATATCTGTATCATTACTCCATATGAACCGACAATTGTTAAAGGTAAATAAAAGCCTACTATAAACATACTACTTTTATTTATTATATAGGCCCCAATAAAATTAACACCTAATCTTTTTGCATTGAACCAAATTATTGAAAAAGTTTCTTTTATTTCAGCTTTTGAAATATCATTGTCTAGCTTCCTTTTTAAATCTTTAGTAAAATACACTTTATAACAAATTGCTCTTTGTACGAAAGGTGAAATAAAATTAGCTACTACTACTGCGAACAAGCCCCAATTTAGCAACAGCAACAATATACATAAAATAAAATAGCATAGTTTTGAATATATTGCTGCTTTGTTAGCTTCAGCAATCAATCCACTACCTGTTAATAAGCTATTATAGAATGCATAATAGATGTTAAAGAAAGTAGATATTGAAAATAAAATCCAAATTAAAAAAGCATGGTTTACATTTTGAAATCCATTGGTAACTTTAAATATGTAAAGACTTCCAAACGTTATCATCAAAACAAAAGATAATAGAGAAAGTCTTTTATAAACATATCTTGCAGTATATAACAATACAGAAAGTAGGTGATAATTTATTTCTCTGCTTGAACTATATTCTACTCCTTGCTTTAACAATCTGCTCGCTCCACTATAAACATAGGTAAAATTCGGGTCACCAGTAAAAGTGTGTGGATTAGGCATAGATCTTCATTAGTCTGAA
>CAMELE010000074.1 GCA_945923475.1 uncultured Mollicutes bacterium | reverse complement strand
TTTCTTTTTACTTAGGTCGGTTCAGTTGTGTTTTTTATGCTTTATTGATATAATATTAATACTTAATAAATTCACATAACGGAGGGTAATAACGATGTCAGATGAAGAAATTTTAGTAGCGTATTTTGGCGGAAAACCACAATGGTCAGGCAACAAACTTTACAAGATTGGGGATATGAGAGTTGAATACTCAGGAACACGTCTTTATAAAGTTGGTGGTGCAAGAATTGAATATTCAGGCAACAAACTTTATAAAATTAATGGTGAGAGAGTTGAATGGTCTGGAACAAAGGTTTATAAAATCGGAAACAAAAGAATGTAATAATACTATGAGAGGGATTTAATCTCTCTTTTTCAAAAATAAAGAAAAGAGTGCACTATGGACTATAAAACAGCTGTTGATTATTTAAAGAAATCTATGATTTATCAGATGTCACTAGGATCAAAGGAACTTTTTCATTCAAATGTTTGGGGTTGGCTTATAGAAAATGATAAGAATTTTATCAATGTGTTCATTCCTACTTTTGAAATTGAAAATTACAATAAAGGATGCAATATTTGGAGTAAGAGAGAAGAAAAGAATAGAGATATTCTAATATGGCTCGAAGATAATAACGGAAATAAACAACACATAGTTATTGAAAATAAAATTAAAACATTGCCTACCATCCATCAATTGGAAGAATACACAGTTAACCTGGGAAATAGTTTATTTTTTCATGGTGTATTAACTGGAATTGGTCCGTGCACATTGGATTTGAATGAACTTGATGGTAAAAATGGCGTAACTGGTAATTGGTCATATGTCAGCTATGAAGAAATTTCAGATAGGATTCTTGAAATAGCAATGCATAGCAAATCAGAATTAATTAAAAATCATTTTGAACAAATTGAAGAGTATTGTCATATTTTGAAATGCATCAATTTGATACTAGATACAAATATTAATAGTCATAATAATTACTTAACTTACGATTGCGACTACGATACTTTAAACTCTTTAAGAATTGCAGATATATTCAAGAAGCATAAAGGATCTCAATTTATTAATTATGTAAAAAGCCGTAAAGAAGAACTGGAAACCCTAAAACCAGATGGATATTGCCTTGTGATATCACAAAGTTTTCATAATGGAAAAACCACGTTAGATATCCGCTTTAGCAACTGGGTGAATGATGAAACACCATATAATTTACTTGGAGTTCAAATTGAAGGAGACCAATTTAGAATTGTGGCTGAAAGGAATGCACGTCTTGAAGGCATCTCTGCCGATTGCATTTACGATAATTTGAAAAACAAATGGTTTGATGATTCTTATGACAAATATAAAAATAAAACCATCTTCGGTTATCAAACAACTATGAAACCAAGGAAAGGCAAAAAGTACGACACTTACAATACCAATGGATACTGCTTTGTATATCAATATTATGATGTAAGCAAAATTGAAAAAGACTATGAGTCGTTATTTGAGAAGATTAAAAATTATATTTCCAAAGCTTCGGAACTCTTAAAAAATATGTAGTAGGAGGTATTCCCATGGGACTTAAAGAAGAACAAGAAGAAAATTAGATAAGTAAAATCAAGTATTATTTTAATAATTTTTAGTTATAGACGATTGTACGACAAAAAGAATCGAGAAGACTCGATTTTTTTTAACTAATGATGTAATATGATTGTGTTATTGAAAAATAACACCGTTTTTACACATTGAATAAATTATTCGAAGTAACTTATTCATACATGCAACTTTTGCGACTTTGGATGCTAGGCCTGTCGCGATTTTTTTACGGTAATAATCTGCAATAACGTTATTCCCTTGAACAGTATTCTGTATCGCTAGGTACAATAAGCATCTTAGTTCTTTATTTCCTTTTTTTGTAATTTTTAGATGAAGCCCATCATTTTCTCCAGATTGATATACATTTGGATCAATGCCTGCATATGCCACTAAAGATCTTGCTCTTGGAAAACGAGAGATATTTCCTATTTCCGCTAAAATACGCGCCGCAAGATTATTGGAGATTCCTGGAATTGTTAATAATAATTCATAATTAAGTAAATCTTTTGCTAAATCAATTATCTTTTGTAGATATAAATTTTGCTCTTCCACCTTATTTTTTATTTGTTCAATCACTTCACTAAAAAGCACACAATCAATGGATTCCTTGCTACATCCAGATTGACATTCATTACAATACTCAATGATATTTATAGCCTCTTTAAGGCAGTAATTATAATGATGACATGTCTTTGATGCAAGATACTTTGCAAGTGTTTCAGGATGCTTATTTTTAATTTCATCAGGATGATGATATTTAGAAAATAATGCCATTGGTATTTCGGAATAATCATTGTCATATAGATCAAATTTTGGAAATACGATATCAAGTAAACCTCAAGTGACAGACTAAATTCATTTTCTTTCTTAATAACTGAATTTACTTTGTCACTTGATACTATAAGGATACATTTATTATTTTCTCTAAATATTAATTAAAGTGTGATATAATATAAGTGGAATGTGGTGTTATGAAAAAATATAAATCAAATTATATGGTAACAATAATGTTTCAACTATGTAATATCTTTTTAATAACTTTTCCAGGTGTTTTTATTATGTGGTTGCTTCTTAATCCAGATGATCAAAAAGGTGTTTTATATATTTTTCCAACATATGGATTGTTAATTCTATTTTTCATTGTATTTGGAAATCTAATTCATTTCATAACTACTTTGTTTACTAAACATAAGGTATTTATTTATGATAATAAGATAGAAATAAAAGGTAAAAAAACGATCACTAAATCTATGAATTTGGATGATATAAAACATATAACTATAGATCAAGGAACAATTACAAAGTACGGTGGAGGAACTGCGCTTTCAGTAAATTTGTTTAATGATAATTATAGTGATTCATTGCAAATTAATAATCCTTCATTTTTAATGACATTATATTTAATTAAGAATTGTAAAAATGCTAAAGTGAAATTTAATAATTATAAGTTTTATATAGTTTCATGTATATTGTTTACTGTATTTGCTATTGTACTATGTATAATAGGTAAAAACGCATAAGTGATAAATGGAATAGATAAGAATATGATTGCTGAGAAAATATTATATGGAAAATAACAAATTAATTGCTTATAGTTCGAAAATTCAAAAAATAATATTGCTAATTGTATGGATTATATTAATAGTTCTATTTTCTTTTTTGATAGTTTTATTTGATGAAGTGAGATTACACTTAATAATTAGTGCAATAGTTCTACTTCCCGTTTTTGGAGTAGTAATAATAAATATATTACGCAACAATTCACCAATAGCTTTTGAAATTCAAGATGACAAACTTGTTTTGTATAAAAGAAAAGGAGTGTTTTCATTAAACATAAATGAAATTGTCAAAGTAAAAGTTAATGATAACTATGGATCTTTTGATGGTTGTGTTTATACTAAAACTAGCAAGTATCCTGTCCATTATTTAATAAAAGAACAACGAAAGATTTTTAAACAATTTGTAGAAGTGTTTAAGTCTAAAAATATTCCAGTAGAAATTACATCAGTGAATATTGGAGATTAATCGAATGTAAATATCATAATAGAATTGTCCGCACTCACAAAACTAACAAAATTATTGACAATTACAGGTGCTGTAAAATGATAGAAAGGTATTGTTAAACTAAAGCTTATTTATTTTTATATTCTTTAACTATTCTAAAGAAAGTACCTCTTGATACTCCTATTATTTTTGTAGCTTCTATATTTGATATTTCTTTATTAATGTATTTTTTTATTATTTCATTGGTTTTAGACGGTAAGGTTATTTTAGGCCTTCCAAATTTAATGCCTTTTTCTTTTGCAATCCTAATACCTTCAGCTTGTCTTTGTTTTATATTGTTTCTTTCATTTTCAGCAACAAAACTTAAAACCTGAAGGACTATATCACTTATAAATTTACCAACTAAGTTTTTACCTTCAATTCTAGTATCAAGAAGAGGCATATCAATAACTTTTATATCAGCACCAATTGTTTTAGTTATTCTTGCCCATTCCTCTAATATCATTTGATAATTTCTACCAAGACGATCTATTGATTTTATAATTAATAAATCGTCTTTTTTTAATTTTTTAAATAATTTTTGATAATTAGTTCTATCAAAATCCTTACCTGATTCTGTATCGATATATATTTCTTTATCTTCCACATTAAATTCTTTTATTTCTTCATATTGTCTATCTATTTTTTGTTGTTTTGTTGAAACTCTAATATATGCATAGATCAATTTAAGCACCTCCTTGACTTATATACATCTATATAATAAACAATAAATCAAGAGATTTATGTAAAAAGTGCCAAATGATACAAAAAAGTATAGATTAAGTTACTGAAATAATGTAAAATATAATTAATAAAAACGACCAAAACAATTTGAATTAAGAGTGAATTTTTATTAATTTTGTTAAAAAAGATAAAGTGTTAAAATGTATACAATTTGATACTTTTTGGTAGGTGATTCCTGGAATATATTGTTCTAGATTTATAAAAAAAGAATAGCTGAACTAGAGGTGAAATTGAAATCCTAGAAAAAATACGGACTTGTTTGGGATAATGAAAGTGAAAAAGAGACAGTGGTTGAAATGTGTGAGAAAACTATTCCAACGTTAAAAGAAAAAAATTTCTTTAGACTGTTTTTAAATAATTTTATTACAACTCAACAAAAAATTGAGTGATTCAATAAAACGTTTATTTTCAAAATCTATATTCAATTGTAAAATTAAATTGGTCAAGGAGGTGTTAAGTTTATGGGCGTTGGACCAAAAATAAAAAAATTAAGAAATAAAGCGGGGTTAACTCAAAAAGATTTGGCTGATCAACTTCACGTTACATATCAGGCGGTATCTAGATGGGAAAATGATGATGTTGAACCATCAATTGGTACATTGAAAGAAATGTGTGGAGTCCTTAATTGCTCTATTGAAGAATTGCTTGAGATAGAAAAGAAGGATGAACAAAAACCTGTTGAAGAAAAAGTAACTATCGTAGAGAAGATGGTTTCTCAAGAACCTAAGCCAGTGTTAGGCGTATGTGAACGGTGTAATAAACCAATCTATGAGTCATTTAATTTGAATCGAATTAATGAGACTGTCTTAGTTCATACAGGTAGAACTAGCCATAACGAAAGTAGACAAAGAATTTTATGTAATGGTTGTAATAAGATTAGGCTTGCTGAAGAAAAGAGAAAAGCGGAACAAAGGCAAAGAGAAAAAGAGGCTGCTTTTAGGAAAAGAAGAATTAATTCATTTATTTGGCCTTCATTGGTTGCACTTATATTTATTATTATCGGTATAAGTGCATTTGTCAAAGGTGATGCTTCTATCGGATTTGGAAGCTTGGGGGTTGGTGTATTAGCGTATTGCTTTATCGCAACAATGATTTTGAATAATACATTCATAACTGATATGTGGCTTGAAATCACATCTTGGGGATTTGTCAAACTGCCAGGTATAATCTTTGAGTTTAGTTTTAATGGGCTGATATTCCTAATTGTTGTTAAAATCCTATTTTTCATATTAGGAATTGTATTAGCACTTTTAGCTGCTACATTAGCAACTTTATTAGCAATGGCATTAAGTATATTTGTATACCCATTTGCGTTAAGAAAAAATTTAAAAGGTGAAGAATAAAAAAAGAGACGGTGATAAACATTATAAGCAAATTAAGTACAATCACTCAGGTATCCTATTGGGGGTGGATAAATAAAGAAAATTTATAATAAATGCCTAAAGTATATACAAAATATGAATCCATTTGGTTGACTTATAACTTAGAAATTAGTTGAAAAGTATGGGCGTAATAAAAATTACTAATAAATGAAGTCAATTAAAATATCTGTGCCAGATTATTGTTATCGTAGATTAGAAAACGATTATGAGGATATAAAGAGTTTAAATCAATAGATATAATAAAATGGAATTCATAACTGCTTTAATAATCTTTATTATTTTTGGTGTTATTTAAATTATCTTAAAAGATATGAAAAAAATTCTACTAATGAAAATAGCGTAAATGCAATTCTAGAAATCAAAAGGCGATAGCCTATGGAAAAAATAAGAGGTGATAGAACATGAAACAAAAAAATATAATGGCTTTATTTGTAGGATTAGCCACCCTAGGTATTTTAGTTGCATGTGGAGGTAAGGGGGATAATCCTACCGATAATGCAAGTACATCAAATTCATCAATAACACAACCTTCTGATAGCACTTCTAGTGAATTAGAAACAAGTAATGATATTGTTGATAGCTCTTCTAGTGAATCAGAAGCAAGTAATGATATTGTTATGTTGGCTTCATACAAATCCGCTGCAATTTCAAAACTAGATGAAATCGTGAATCCTGTAATTGATAAAATACCGAACGAAGATTTAAAGGCAGCGATTCAAACTTATTATGATAATGAAAAACAATATGTAAATGGAATAACAGACCTTGAAAAAGCAAAGGCGGCCGCTACAAAGGTTGTTGAGGATACAAAAGTATTTGTTAAGGATACTCTTAAACCTTTAGCAATTCAAGAATTAAATGGTTTAATTAATCCATTAATCGAGAAGATTCCTGATGACGAATTAAAATCATCAGTTCAAAATTTCTACAATAAAGAAATGGATAAGATTGATGCAGTTGAATCTTTGGAAGAAATATCAAATACGTATAAAGAAATATTAGATGATACTAAGAATTTTATAAGTTCCGAAACAGAAAAAGTTATAATTGAATTAAAAAATAAAGCTTTGGAGGAATTAGATCCTTATGTTACGGCTTTAATTGCAAAGATTCCTTACGATACTTTAAAGAAAGATACACAAGATTTCTATAATGAAGAGAAGAAAAAATTAGATGCTGTCGATACTATTGATGGATTTGAATCATGTATTAAGGAGATTAAGAATGATTTAGAGAAATATGCATTAACTGAGACAAAAAAGATTGCAGTAGCGAAGTTACAAGAAGTTGTTGATGCTGGAATTGCAAAGATTCCTAATCCTGAATTTAAAGAAGATTTGACAACATTCTCAAAGACAGAAATTGATAAGTTAAATGCAGTTACTAATATTGAGGATATTCCTGAAACTCTTACTACTGTAATTAGTGAAACTGAGTCTCACATCAAAGGTTTACTTATAGATACAGTTAAAGAATATGTTGCAAGATTAACCGCTGTTGAATCAACTACAGCTTATGATTATTTACCAGAAGCAATGATTCCTTCATATGCCAATAATGTAGTAAATGCATCAAGAATCAATTATGATTTCACTTCATTTACTGATGTATCTACTATTAATCAAGCAGGTTATGGCGAACAATGGCAAATGGTTGTTGAGAATATTAATCAAAGTGTAGCAATGGCTAAGGTATTTAATGTGGCTCAAACGGCCTTAAATGCTGCAGGAAATGCAGTTGATATTTATATTACAAATTCATATGCAGAAGAAATGTCATATCCATTTAGTGGAAGTGGATATAATGGAAAGTTTGAATTTATAGATTCTAAGCTTACCTTCAATATAACATTAACTGATGCAGTTACAGTTCCAGGATTTGGCTCAGTAAAACCAGTTGTTAAGATGGAATATGACTTAACTAAAGAAGCAAAAGGAATTTTCATTAGCCTTGGCGATTCATATAAAGTAAAATATGTTATTACAGAAAATGAATATGAAATGGCTACGACTTATGGATTAACAATTGCTGGTAAGTCAGTATCAAGATCTTCATATCTCTCTATTGTTAATAATAATGATAAGACAACAGGACATATTTATGAATACACAACATATGAAGGATCAGATAAAATCAAGGCTTGTGCTGATTTTTATATCGAAAATGGATATGTATCAGTTGTTGGAAATAAGTCATCAGGAATGACAGGATTTGATGGCTATATCAATGAATTATACTCAGCAAATGAAGGAAGATTACTAGGATATGAAGTTAGAGAAGAATTAACAATTTCGGGTGTTACAGGAACATATAACACTCTTTGGTTCAACTTATGGGATATCCAAGGAATCAATTCTATTAAAATTACTGATAAAACTGATGCAAACAAATCATCTAAGAGTACTGTTAATGTTTATTTAAATGGTTCATCAGCTTTACTATCACCTACTTATAATTCAAAATTTGGTGTTAAAACAAGCCGTAAATATGATGTTGAGTATAGGACAAGATATTATTATACCTACGACGCAGAAAATGATACTTATGTTTCAAATTCTGTTCAAGTACCAATGATGTTTATTCAAGAAGGGGCGAACTATGATTCGTTTACTACTGATATGTTAAATGATAACGGATTAAATGCTTCAGTATCATTATCACAAGTACATTTGAATAAAATTCTTTCTGATTATGATACATTAATCGATATCTTTATCGCAAACAAGGATGCTATGTCATCTGAAGAGATCATTGCATATTTAAAACAATACGAACAATAATTA
>CAMELE010000073.1 GCA_945923475.1 uncultured Mollicutes bacterium | reverse complement strand
TAAGACACAGCTCCCGCGGCATATTTTTGGAGCCATTGAATTTGAGCCATTGTTTGATTACATAAGTAATCGATTGTTATTGAAGGAAACGCATAAGTAATTGAAAGAAAAGCTTTCATTAAAGCGTCTTTATCTACATTCTTTTGTTCTTTAAGACGTCTAATTTTTTCTTCTTTTTCTTTTTGAGCCATAAAAAACTTACGAGCTTCTTCGGAATCGAAAGATAGAGGTTGAGTAACTTTCTCTCCACATATTAATTTTAAGATATATAAAATATAATCTCAAATTTCAGAAGTAATAGTAAGACCATCTACTGATAGTGTTTTTAATTTCATATCAATATTTATATTAGGAATTAATCATACTAATACTTCACGCATTTTTGTTGCTATAATACGATATCGATTATATTGTCCATATTCAAATATCATTGTTTCTATTGCGTTAAAACAATCTGTAATTGGAGTAAAATATAATTTTTGTAAATCCTCAAATGAGGAAGTTCATATGTGATAAATACTATTTAAATCTAAATTTGTATATAAATCTTTAATAGTTGGAACATTTAATTTAATAATTTTATTATCACAATAAATATTAATATTCTTAGTAATAAATAAAGTTGTAATACTATAGTTATCTGTAATTTTCATTAAATTTCAACAATCTTTTGTGTATCTTGATCTGTAAAAGAAAAATTAATACTATAACCGCATCTCATAGTTGAATATGCGATATAATTAATAGAGTTAACTGATATTTGTCCAGATGCAGTTAATTTAACGCCATCAATAGTATTACAAATTTCATCAACAATTTCTAGTAATAAGTTATTATAGTTTGAATCAAGAATACGACTTGCTTCGGCATTAATATAAATTTTGCCGCTAACGATCATATTAGAATCCGCGCCATTCATATTAATTCTATCTAATAATATAATTAAAGAAAGATCTCTTTCTCCTGTTATAGTTCCATCTTCTAAAGGTGGACATAAACTAATATATTTTTGTGCTACAATAGTAGTCCAATCAATAGGATTATCAATATTAGTATTTGTAATCAAAGACATTAATGTTTTATTGTTATATAGTAATTGAGCAATTTCAATAGGTGCTCTTTTAATATTAATTAATTTTCCCATTATTGTTTTTTATAGATGATGTCTGGACCATCTATCTCCGTTTTAATTATAACTTTTTCAATACCAAATGGAATAGAAAATTTAATTTTTGCGTTAGTACGTTCTATTATTTCAATATTGGTATTATCTACTCAAAAATAACCATTATTTAATCTTTCTTCGCATACTTGATTAGGATAAAAATATTTAATATTATTATCAACATCGTCTACTTTGTGATTATTTTTATAAGTATCTTTTTTAATGATATAATATTCTTGATCAACTTGCTTTTCACTATTAGAAACAGTAGTAGGTTGTAAAGAACAGTATGCGATTCCTGGTGTACTAATATTATCTATTTCTTGTACTAAAAAAGATCTATTTTTAATAACGATTTTATCACCGAAAGATATTGCATTTTCTGGTAAAATAATTAGTGGTTTTTGTAAAGATGTAAGATATGTATTATGTTTAAGTGCAATATTGATATATGTTTCTTCAGGACCTTTAAAATATCCCCAAATTCCATCAAAATTACAATTACATAATACTGCAAGATACTTATGTCATTGTACATCTTTCATAATAATTATTTCTTCGGTAATTAAAAAATACAATGATTTAGCCTCTCACATAGATCCAATAGTTAATGGTTCATTTAAGTGAGTATAAATATAGGCCGAATCTTTTTCTTGTTCGTTGACAATGGCGGCGTGTAATTTAATATTACTTTCTAAATTAGTAATAATTCTAGAATTATACCCATTATCAATAAATAAACTATTGCCGCCATTTATAGCATTTGCTCGTATTTTATTTTTTTCTTGAAAGCGATTAAAATTACTCATCAGAATTTACATCTCCTAAGGATGGTGTTTGTTGATTTGTTACTCTACTATAGCGATTTTCTAAATCACGAGCATATTTACGATATTCTGCCATTAGTTTCATATTTTTATCAACTGCATTGGCGCGAGAAAATGTTTTTATATTTACATCAGTATACATATCATCAAAATTATCTGCATTAGAAATTTGATTTTCGCACCAATAAACTTTCATCCATGCTATAATAATCTCTAATTCCGCATAAGATAAATTATTTAAAAATCTACCATGTGGAATTGCTCCTTCTGCATCTGCTTGAATTGGATTATCATTTGCATCTGTATATATTAATTCACCATTATCTTTTCTAATTGCATAGTAAACTTCATATGCAGTAGAACATTTAGGAAATTTAAAGGCAGAAATAGCGCGTAATGCTAAATAAAAGCATTCTTCGTCAATGAGATCTTGACTAACAACTCCATAATATGATCCACGAATGGTTGATCTAAAAGATGGATATAATACTTCATCTCATTCTTGCATATTCATACCTCCGTTTTAAATTAATCAATTATTAATTGTGTTTTTAATACATTCTCAAGCATTGCAACTACTGCAGTAGTAAGTTCTTCAACGTGATGACTTGCAATATTTGCAACTTCGTCTCTACCATATTGTTCTATGGTCTCAAGAATTTTAGATCTATTTCCTGTTTTCAAAATTGATAAAATAGTATTAACTTTATCTTCTTTTGCAGGAGTAAAATCAAAAGTATCAAACCATACTCCAGCATCAACTGCGGCTTTAGCTAAACTATCATTGTCATCAAAAGTAACATATCCTTTTTTATATAATGAATAATTACCTTGATCAATAATAAATCCAAGTGCCCAATCAAGTGGTAAAATTTGTTGTGGTACTCTATCTGTTAAGTGGATTACTCTACTAACAGTTGGATTAGACATAGGACTAACATAAGTAAAAACTTCACCTGCTGTAGTCTTTTTTAAAATAAAAGATTTTTTTTCTTCAGACATTTAAATGTCTCCTTTCTATAGATTAAGAAGGGAGGAGAAACTCCTCCCCGTGGTGTGTAAATTAGTGAAGATCTGTAACAGTAATAACTGCGTAGTTGTTAGCCATTGCTAAGCCAACACCGATGATCTTGCTAGCTTCCCATTTTTCAGAACCAACTGATTGAGTATTTCTGATTAATGTTAAGTCTCCTTTTAAAGCAACTTTAGCTGGTTGTGTTCCTGATGGAATGACAAATACTTTACTATCGTCATAGAACCATTCTGTATTTGAATTATCAACTAAATAGTTTGGTAATTCAACACAACGAACTCCTTTATAAACTTGGACGAAACCATATTTACGAATATCACTTGAATCTTCAATATTTGGATATCCGCTAGTTGAAGCTAATGGGTTGTAGATATTGCTTAATGCTGCATATGAACCAAAAATGGTTGGAATGCCATAAGCTTTAACGACAGGTAAGACTTGATCAATTGCTGATCCTAAAGCAGCTTTTGCTGTATTAACAGTTTTAGCACTGTATCCTGTACCGGCACTTGATTGTCCTGCTGCTAATGCATTAAATACTTCTTTATAAACAATTTCTTCAAAACCTTCAAGAATATTTGTATATAATTCACCTAATGAAACTGTTCCTAAGATAATTTCTTCAAGAGTTACATAAACTGAAACTGTTTGAACTGATGTTTCTGGTGAGAAATATTTTTTATCTAATTTTGCGACACGATACATTCCGCCACGTGCACCTTTAGCGATTGTTAATTTTGCACGATTCTTTCCAATTTTTTCAATGTTGAAGACAACTTCAGCATCTCTAGCAAATTGACGGACTTCAGCAAATTCTCCTAATACAGAAGTAAGTTTTGCTGGTAAGACTTCATCGATAGCTTCTTCGATTAAAGCAAATGCTTTATCTTCAACTGCTCTGAATTCTCTTGCGCTTGAATTTTCATTAAGTCCGCATTCTGCCATAATAGCTTTAACTGCAGCTTCGTTAACTTCTTCGGCAGAGAAAGAAGTACTTGGTTTATTTTCAAGGGCTGCGATAATTCCTAATTTTAATTCTTTATTCATTGTTCGTTACCTCTCAAATTAACCAATAAACATATAGTGATGTCCGGCATCACCATTTGCCATTGTAGTACATTTAAACCAGTCATCTGATTTGCCCATTCCTGTGGTTGCAGTAACTTCAACAATACGTCCAGATAATGCACCTGATAAAGTTAATTCTTTTGTGGACATCCATTCATCGCCAGGAATTAATTGAACAAGTCTTGGGTGTTCTTCTTTAAGATTAACAGCATAGAATTGATCTGAATTAACGACTGTATTTAATGGTTCAGAATAGCAAATAAATAATGCTTTACTTTGTGCTGTTGGTTCAACGATACCCTCTACAGAGATAGCACAAATTGTACCATTTTCCATGTATTTGCCTTCGCCTTTATATGTTAATGCAGCAGTAGCACTTTCAGCAACTGGCATTTGAGCAACGACAAAACCTGGTTGTAAACCTTTTAAATTATTTGGTTCAATATAACCAAATTTTGGTAATAAATCATAAATTGCCATATTAATTATACCTCATTTTTATTAGCGATTTAAGTTCTTACGAACAAAATCATCTAATACATTTCTTGCATTTTCTTTTTCTGGAGTAAATAATGCAAAAGCTCTCATTGTATGTTGTGGTTCTTCTTCTTTGTGAGTTTTATATTTTTTAAGAAGTTCCATTTCAAGTGTGTCTACCTCGAAAGTATCAATACGAGATTCGAAATCTCCATATTCTTCAGAAGTAAGATATTCCTTATAAGATTTTAGTAAATTTACTTTCTTTTCTCTTTTAAGGGAATTAAGTTCTGCTCTTTCACTTTCAGTAAATGAGGTAGCACCTGAATTCTCTTTTTCGATTTGTTCATCGTCTACACTCACTTTCTTAGTTGTTTCGATGACTTTAGCGTTAGTTACTTGTGCCGTATTGGCATCAACAACTTCGCATTGAGACTTTTTCTTTTTCTCTCCGCCGCCACAGACCATTTCATCCTCTTTTTTCTTATTAGGATCACAGACCATGTCGTCTTTTTTCTTTTCAGGATCACAGACCATTTCATCCTCTTTTTTCTTTTCAGGATTACAGACCATATCGTCCTTTTTCTTTTTAGGATCTCCGCAAACCATATCTTCGTCGTCTTCTTCTTTATCATCCTCATATGGTTCTTCATTATCAGGATTATCGTCGTCGTCTTCGTCGATATCGTCACGTTTTTCCTTTCTGTCGCCGCATCCCGCAAACTCATCGGTTTCAGAAGTGGTCATAGTTTCAGTTGTTTGTGATACGCCTGTTTTCTCAATTGTGGAAACATTAACATCTTCATAAGTAACATGAACTTCGTTAATATCACCAAGAGTTACATTGCCGTTTTCATCAACAGAATATTTAATGCGCATTAATTTACTTGTACAACCTTCGTATGAATAAAAACGAACAATTGCGCTATCTTCATACATGTCGACAATACTAGTAAACCATTCATTGCAATATTCTTTGCAAATCAATTCTTCTACTTTGAGAGAAACGTCACCTCAGGAGAGCTTCATAAATTCTTTTAAATTCATTTCATTGCCTCCGACTAGTTGATCATGTTTTGCTTCACAATATTCACGTAATATTTTCATTTTACTTTCAATTTGATCGTTATAAGTGAAAAATTCTGAACCTGCAAATGCGGGTTTTTGATCATTACCCAATACACTTACTCCAACGAATTTTCCTGCGGTAAATTCTACGTTTTTAAAGTGCATTCTTTCGTCATAATTAATTACATACTTGACAGTATTTGGATCAAGTTCTAATGATTGTTTATGACCAACAATCTTCTTAGCCAAATCGCCCACTTTATCTGGACGTTCAGTGTAAAGAACAACATCACAAATACACCATTCAATACCATTATCGTCCTTTTCAAAAGAAGGTGCAATACAAGGATCAACAATACCTAACACTTGTTGTTCAGTAGCGTGACCAACGAAGTCTTCCTTTTCTTCATCATAATAACTGACTACAGGAGTATAAGGAAGGGATTTAATTAACTCTTGACTAAAAGCTTCTGAGAAATAACGATGATCCGCGGTTTCTCCCTTATAGAAAACTTTGAGTTTTCCGCGAGAAAAATTTTCTTGAATAGCGTCTTTAGAGAAGTCGGATAAGTATGCAGGTCAACTGCAATTAATTACTCTTTTTTTCATTCTCTAAACCTCATAGATTAGTTTTCTTCACGCACAGAGGAATTATCTTCTGTTTCTTTAGAATCTGAATCCGATGGCTCAATAACAGATTTATCTTCTACTGATTCATTAGATTTTTCTTCTTGAGTGTCATCGTCCTTTGATGCATTTCTATCTTCCGCAGTTTGAGTATAAGAGGTTTGCATTGGAACGATTTGATCTAATCGTAAAATTTTCTCAAGCGTTAGAACATCACTGATATTCTTTTGCTCGATTCCAGATGCTATAAGATAATCTAATTTGTTAACACCCAATGAGGCATTAGTTTTAAATATCTCTATATCATCTTTATAAGTATATGAAGAAATTGGTAAAAAATCAATATCGGCTTGATATCCCATAAAATTAAATCAGTTATTTATAGCAATATTGTAAAAACTAATTAATTGTTGTGCATATTTTCATACCATTCCTTTATCTCTTACTAAGGACATTTTTAATGCTTCAACCGATTCAGAAGTAAAAATGCCGGAGTTGAAACCCGCATTATTGAAAATTGCGGTAAAGGCTTTACTTAATACTTGGTTTTCAGCAGTGTCGTTTTCAGAAATCTTTTCAACTTTAATGTCACCATAAGTTGTAATTAATCTTGCTTTATCTCCTGTATCAACAATTTTACGTAATGATTTGTGCATTGCCGCAACTTCATCAACTTCGAAAATTAATTGATCTTCATAATGAGGAATTGTATGAACTACTAAATATTTAAGTGCGTTTTCATTTCTTTCAAGTTCATTATCTTGATATTTTTCAAAATCTAAGATGCCGCCTAAAACATAAATATAAGTAGGAATGCCTAACTCATTCATCATGACACCAGAAGAGAATCTTGGATCAAGTTCACACCATCTCTTTTGAGAATCTTTTAAGAATGCGCGGTAACCACGTTCAAACTCTTTAGGGAAAGATTTAAAATAATCTTTTAATTTATCTTCTGTTAAACCTTGATCTCTGAAATATGACATATCAAATGCAATAATTGCGGTTCCAAATTGAGTTTCACCAATTTGACGGCAATATTTTGAAGGTAAAATTAAAGTATCAACAGTAAGAGATTCATCATCACTAATAGTAGTAAAGAAAACTGAACCTTCTGTAAATAATCTTTGTAATAAAGATGGCACTTTATTCTTTAATGATAATCCTTCAGTTATTTCAAGCATTAGATTATACATAATCATGTAGTCATCTATTTTAATTTCTTTACGTGCTTTTGCTTTACTTTTGGTATAAAGTTTATGCGGAATAACTTTATATTGCCAAGTATACATATCGGTTAAATAATTAATTATTGCCGCATAAATAGGATTTGTAACGTATAACTTTTTAGAAGCCTCTACGATAGTATCTTTATTGGCAACCGCATCTTTTAATGCTTTACGGACTTCTGCCGCATTATTGTAGTCAACAGTAGAGTAAGAAGTAGTTTTATCATATCTACGTCTTGTTGACATTTCATCTGAATAAAGTTTTCCTAATGCTTTTATTCTAGATGTAGAAAATTTTGTATTGTCTTCCATAGAGAACCTCCTAGTCGATATAAATTAATTCACGATTAGAATTTGATCGTGATTTTCTTGATCTACGTTTATAATAATCAAGTTCAAAATATTGATTAACTGCTCAAACGAGATATTCTGCCATTGAGAAAAAGTCTTTTTGAATTGACTCACTGCGGCGAATAATTTTCATAGTATTGCTCATTTGATCAGATGTATTAACAATGTCTAAGTTTTTTAATTCGGCTTCCATTAAATCCATTACTTTAAATGGTAATAAATATTCTTGTTGTTTACGAATACTCATTTTAACGAAACCTTTGTTTTTAGAATATAAGTTTAATGCTTCTGATAATTTAATAGGAAAAGTAATTGCGCCAGTACTCATACGAGAAAAGAAGAAAAAATGAATTTGTTCTCCAATTCGTCCGCCAGATTTTATCTCATATATTATTGTCTTATCTTTTGGATATTTTATCAAATCTCTCTCTGAAGTAGATGGCGGATTAATAATGCCAAGTCCTTCTAGGATATTTCCATATTCATCAGTTGTTTGTTTATTTAACCAGTCTCTTAATCCCGCGCCAACACCATTGGCATCGTATACAAGTAATTTTGCATTATATGTTAATACTAATTTTTTAAATGTATTTGCAACTACCATGTAGTCAGTAGAAGGAATAGTTAATAGGTTAATAAACTTATATGTAAAGTAATGCTCTTTAGGAATAATTTTTGCTACGCCAACTGCGGTATC
>CAMELE010000072.1 GCA_945923475.1 uncultured Mollicutes bacterium | reverse complement strand
AATCCAAAATTTTTCCATCAATGGAGATTGTAACAACATGCCATGGGATAAACTTACCGCTATCCTGTAGAGCTTTTTTTGTAGCCATTTCTAAGCCTCCGCAGCAAGGTACTTCCATACGGATGATGGTCACACTCTGAATATCATTGTTGCGAATGATCTCTGTCAGCTTCTCGCTGTAATCAATACTGTCAAGCTTCGGACAGCCAATTAGTGTTACTTTCCCGCGAATAAAATCATGATGAAAAGAAGCGTAAGCATAGGCTGTACAATCTGCTGCAATCATAAGCTTTGCTCCTTCAAAATACGGGGCTTTCATCGGAGCTAGTTTGATCTGCACCGGCCAATTTCGAAGTTGTGAACTCTGAGCAATCGGAGCCGATTCCTCAATCTGCCTGTTCATCTCACAAATTCTGGAGCCCGGACATTCACCAACTTTATGCAATTCCTTCGATTTCTGCAAAAGCTCTTTTTTCTTCATGTTTTCTTCAACAGCTTCCTTATCATATGCGGCAGCCTCACGCTGTTCAAAGGTAATCGCACCGGTCGGGCAATTCGGAAGGCAATCTCCCATACCATCACAGAAATCATCACGGATAAGCTTTGCTTTTCCATCGATAATAGCGATTGCGCTTTCATGGCATGCTTCAGCGCACAATCCACATCCGTTACATTTGTCTTCATCTATATGAATAATCTGTCGTATCATTTTTAAACCTCCATTTTTCTTAATGTATTAATTAAATTTTTATATGAATCTACAGAAAGCTCGTAGCCAAAGAAAGATATTGCTTTGTAGATTGCTTCCGGTAGTTCTGTCTTCACGGAATTATTAATTCTTGTTGCCAGCGCAACTGTTTCAGCGATAAGTTCCTCTTTTACTGTCTTTAGTTCCAAATTTTGAAAAAACTTTGCCATGTCATAATCGGATGTGTTACCACAAGGAGTAGGGCAGGTCTCACAGTTTGGAGAAATGGTATATTTTTCTTTTATGATTTCAGCTACAATTTCATCTTCACCATTTGAGGAATAGCAGTTAAGCAGTGCATTCATCACAATTGCATCTGTATGCTCGGTTTTACCATTGTTTTCACTTGCTCCGGCAAGGCCGACTAAGGCACTTATTATTTTCTTGTTCATATAATCCTCCTTGACTTGTCATATATAAAATACTATAATTAAAATAAAAAGTATGTGGTTATAACCACGAAAGAGAGAAAAAATGGATTATAATTTTTTGTCAAAAACTAAATTATTTATGGGATGTACTGCTAAAGAAATAGAGCATATGCTAATCTGCCTCAAGCATAAGGTAAAAAAATTCGATAAGAATCAGTACATTTATAATGTAGGGCAAGTGGTGACCGATTTATGTCTGATTCTTTCTGGGTCAGTTCAAGTCGAGAATGTAGATGTGGTTGGTAATAAAAGTATTCTTGATATTGTTAAGCAAGGCGATATATTTGCAGAAAGCTATGCCTGTATACCGGATCAGCCTATTTTAGTAGATGTAAAAACATGTGAGGATACTGAAATTCTTTTCATAAATATTCCGGCTTTATTTTCAGAAAGTAACTCCTGTGGTCATGGTGCAAAATTGATTCAGAACCTTCTTCGCGTAAGTTCAAAGAAGAACTTGAATTTGTCTATGAAAATTTTCCATTCTTCATCAAAAACAATCAGAGGAAGACTAGTTTCCTATTTTTCAGAGCAGATTTCTTTACAAGGAACCTGCGATATAAAAATACCACTTGATCGTCAACAATTAGCTGATTATTTAGGGGTAGAAAGGACAGCCTTATCAAAAGAATTGGGGAAGATGAGAGATGATGGACTAATTAAATTTCATAAAAATGAGTTTCGAATTATGACCAGAGAGAGACTTGATTGGAATTAGGAATTGTTAGTCAGGGAAATAGGGAAAAAGGTTGATGTTGCATAAGTTTTAGGTATAGAAGCATTTTGCACATCAACTGATATACTGTTGATGTTATTTGTCGATATTTCTAATATAATTCAATAATCAAAGATTATTGTATAAGTAATTGCAAAACGAAACAAGTCATAATTATTATAAAATTAGGTTGTTTTTATCCTAGAATTTATATATAATATAAATAGGAGCGTGATTGGCTATGATTATAGATACAAATCAAATTATTACAATGACAGATGCAAATCAGAATTTTTCTAAGGCATCTAAGACTGCTGAAAAATATGGTGAAGCAATTATAATAAAAAATAATAAGCCTAGATACTTATTAGTAGATTTGAATAATGCAAATTATATAGAATTAACAGAAGATGAAAAAATAGAAGTTGTTGCTAAAAGAATACTTGCAAAGCATATAGAAGCTTTCAGAGAATTAGCTAAATGATAAAATTCACGAAAGAAAGAGTTTTGTTTTTATATCAATTAATTGTTGAAGCTACCGGTGGAACATTTGGGATTAGAAGTGAGAACCTATTAGAATCTGCAATAGAAGCTCCATATCAAACCTTTGACGGAGAAGAATTGTTTCCAACAAAGATTGAAAAAGCAGCTAGGCTAGGATATGGATTAATTTCTAATCATCCATTTATAGATGGAAACAAGCGTATTGGTGTATATATTATGATTTCATTTTTGGAAGTCAATGGAGTTCATATGGAATTTACTGATCAAGAAATTGAAGATATAGCACTAAGCACAGCTTCAGGAAATATGAAATATGAGGATATTTTAAAATTTTTAAAATCAAAAGATAATAATTAAGAATTTGCCATTCAATTTATGTTGAGTGGCATTTTTTGGCTTATTTTGTGTATGGGAGTTTCGGATTAAGACTTACCGTCGAGAGTGTTGTTACTCTTCACAGGAGAGATAAATGATTATTTTTGAAATAAGTCGGATATGAAAGAAATTATATAATATATAATTAAATTGTAATAGTAAATGGTTCGCATCTAGATGTGTTCACCATATTAGTTAATCTAGGTTTGAAACTGTGTTACAACACTTTCTTTGAGAACAAATAAGCAATAATAAAATATATAAGAGTGAATTACAAATTTGAGTAATTCCTTTTTTTAGGATTGATATTTACAATAAATGGTATTGTAAATAGATTTTATATATTGATGTTTAGAAATTTTCTAAAATTATTTTTTATATTTATCTTTTAACTTTTTGTCTATTTCAATTGATAATTCATTTAATATATCCTTGGTATTTACACTTTGATTATTTATTTGAGCCATATGATTAAATAATTCAATCTTCTTATAGCTTAATTCTAATGCTTTTAGCGTTTTTCTATTGATTTTAGGTAAATCTATATTCTTATCTTCTAAAATGGTAAGAGAATAGTAACGCCAGAGAATTAAAAGTTCATCATTCATGATATCAAAAGGACAAGTTATAAGCTTAAATATTAATTCTTTACTGTATTCCTTGTAGTTTAAGTACTTAATTAGATCTATAGAACTACTAATGTTCTGGTGGTATAGCTCAATGGTATTGCTCAGACTTTTCCAAACTTCTAAAGTCGTTAATAAATCTATAGGGTAATGCAAAACATCAATTGGGAAGGGTATGCAGATATGTGAAATATTATTGAGTTTAATGTCTTCGATTGGTTTTAATTCTAGGTTGTTCCAATAAAGATATTTTCCAACAGGATATATTTTGTTTCTTCCAGCTCTACCTGCGATTTGGACTATTTCATCACTATTTAGCTTTCTGTAACTATGACCATCATATTTTGAATCTTCAAAAAAAATAATTCTTTTTATTGGAAGTGATACTCCTAGTCCAATAACATCAGTACATATAAGAACCATTGATTCCTTTTTACTAAATCTCTCTATTTCCATACGCCTATTTTGTGGAGGTAAATTTCCATATAGAATGCTGGTTTTGATGTTTTTACTTTCCAGATGGTTAGATATTTCAATTACTTTTTTTCTTGAAAATACAACAATGGCATCACCCTGTTCTAATTTATCAAATGATGATATTTCGCCACCATATTCTAAAGGAACAAGTCTATTATAAAAGAAAGTTTGAGATTCCATTCCAGTTTTATTAATTAATTCTGTAATTAATTCTAATGCATTTTGTGATATGCAAATATGTATCTCTTTAGCTTTGGCTAATAAAATGGCTTTTGTATAGCAATATCCTCTATAGTAATCACTAATAAGTTGTGCTTCATCAATAATGAGAATATCTAATTCATTGTTAAAATCGCATAATTCAATAGTAGAAGAAGTAAAATTGGAATTATCAATTATTATCTCTTCCTCACCAGTTTTAAGAGTACAGTTAATTCCATTATTATTTAGCTTTTCAAATGTTTCTATTGCTAATAGTCTTAAGGGAGCGAGGTATTGCCCTTTTGATTCTTTTTTAATATTCTTAAGAGAATGATATGTTTTTCCACTATTCGTAGGGCCACAATGTATATAATATTTTTTCTTATATTGACGAGATTTAGAAATAATATATTCTAGAGAATATAGATTCATCATATTCTTTAAGTTTTCTTTTTCTTTTTCTAGCGTTCTTAATTTCTCATTTTGAATTTCCTCTTTTTTCTTTCTTCGCTCTGCGATTTTAGATGTTTTAGAATTGACTTCTGGTATTTTAGATATCTCATTTACCTTAGAAATTAGCCATAATTTTTCTTTGGGGCCAGAATGATAATGAGGATTGATTGCTAATTTATCTGGAGTGCCAAGATAATCAGCAATTATTTTTTTTGTAAAATTGTATTTTGCTATTATTTCTGATTGGCAAATGTATTTATTCTCTTTCATTTATTATCTCCACTTATTAATCTCTTATTTAAATATTCTGGTAATTCTTCAATGAATTTATATTTAGATATTCCAAGCTTTGAAGAATTATTCATTAGAGTAGTTTCTGCTACAAATCTATCAGCCTCTTTGCATAGTAAAAGTCCAATAGTTTGATCATCTTTATCTGTACGTTCTAATCTATCAACGGCATTAACATAAAATATTAGTTGTCCTAAATCTCTAGGATCAAATTTACCTATCTTTACTTCAATGACAACATAACAATGTAACTTGGTATGATACATTAATAAATCTATAAAGAATTCCTCGTTAGTTGGTGTTAGTAATTTATATTCTTTTCCAACAAGTGAAAACCCTGGTCCTAATTCTTGTAAGAATAAAATGATATTATCTATCATTTGTTTTTTTAAATCCTTTTCATTCTTAATATCATTTTTATCTAAAAATGAAAATACATAAGTATCTTTAAATAATTCATTAGCCAAATCATCTGATTTAGCGATAGAAGTAGTATCAGGCTCTATTAATGAACGTTCATAAGCTTTCATAGCCATTTGGTTTATTATCATAGCTCTAGACCAGCTATTTTTATGTGTTTCATTAATATACCAAAGCATTTCTTCATGCGAAGATGATTTGTGTGTTATTTCAACTAACGTAAACCAAGGAATTTCTCTCGCAGGTTGCGAGAATAATTCCTTATAACTGTATTCACTTGCAATTTGAGACATTCGGTATAAATTTTGTGTCGAATAACCTTTGCCATATTCTTTTAAATCATTGGCAAGATTTTGTATATATTTGCTTCCCCAAGTTTTCCTTTCGTTAATGATAGTACCTATTTCATAGTAAGTCATAATCATGGCACTATTAACAACAACCATAGCTTTAGCTTGGTTAGTTTTAATAGTTTCTTTAATTTTGTTAAGATCATTAAAGTAATCTTTCTCAATAATTGTGTTTTCTTTTTGTTTATTCATATGTTTTCCTCCTGTTTTTATCAAAAATAAAAGCCTTACTGCATTTTAGCAATAAGGCTTAAAAATTTTTTTATTTAGTTGTAAGAGTTTAAGTTTTTTACACATAATTATCTCCAACTTTCTATTTTTTAATTATAGCATATTTCATATATTATGTCGACATCTTTAGACTCAACACCAACTGAAATATAGTCGAGAGCGTCTGTTGCTTGTCTTTGAAATAATTATATGACATCCGTATCTACATGTACGGATTTTTTTGTATTAAACATCGGCAAAATATAAAATGATTCTTTGGTTAAAAATGATTGATTAGATTGCCGATAAATGATATAATAATACTGAAGAATTAAGGTGATTTTATGAAATACTTATCAGTAATTGAAATGTCAAATAAGTGGAATATTTCAGAAAGAAGCGTTAGAGATTATTGTAATAAAGGAAGAGTCGTTGGAGCTATTTTAAATGGAAAAACTTGGCTTATTCCTGAAGACGCTGTCAAACCAAAGAGACAAACACGTCATTCATTAAAAAATGATTCTTTATTAGAAATTTTGAAAAGGGAAAAGGAAAGCAAGCTTGCTGGCGGAATATATCATAAACTTCAAATTGAAATGACATATAATTCAAATCATATAGAAGGTAGTAAGTTAACGCATGATCAAACAAGATATATATTTGAAACTAAAACAATTGGACCTGGACTTGATACTCTTTTAGTGGATGATATAATCGAAACTACAAATCATTTTAGATGCATTGATTTAGCAATTGAATCTGCTAAAACGAAATTGAATGAATCCTTAATAAAGCAATTTCATTTTATCTTAAAAAATGCAACATCAGATTCTCAAAAGCCATGGTTTAAGGTTGGAGATTACAAGATGCTTGAAAATGAGGTTGGTGGTATTGATACTACAAAACCAAAAGAAGTTAAGGAAAAAATAAAAGAATTATTATCTTGGTATAACTCGCTTAATAATGTTACTATAGATGACATAATAGAATTTCATTATAGATTTGAATGTATTCATCCATTTCAAGATGGTAATGGTAGAGTTGGTAGATTAATAATGTTAAAAGAATGCTTAAAGCATAATTTAGTGCCAATACTAATTACTGATGAATACAAGGCATTTTACTATAGAGGCTTAAAAGAATGGAAATATGAAAAAGGATATCTTTTAGATACATGTCTTTATGGTCAAGATATATTTAAAAAGTATTTGGAGTATTTTAATATAAAGTACTAAGGTGGAGCACTTTAAAAGATATTTAGGTACATGTCGAGACGGGATAATCGTCTAATTTGTTTGGTAAAAATGGCTCTATTATCTGATTTTTTTATACTAAGGAAAAAAACAGGAATAAAATTCAAAATTAGATTAGAAAAAAATGTGTTTATACACAAAAATTATTGATAGTTTTTATAGTTTATGATAAAATTAGATTAGAAAAAAATGTGTTTACACACAAAAAGAGGGCGTAAGAATGATAGAGAGACCTAGATATATTGAAAAATTAGTATCATATAAAGATAACGGTAGAGTTAAGATTATAACAGGAATTAGAAGGTGTGGAAAGTCATATTTGTTAAAAGAATTGTATGCAAGTTATTTACATTTGAACGGTATTGATGAAAAGCATTTTGTTTATATAGCATTAGATGATTTTGACAATTCACATTTATGGAATCCTGTTGAGCTTAATAAATATATACGTTCATTAATTGTAGACAATCAAATGTATTATATTGTTATTGATGAAATCCAAAATGTGTTTGATATTAAAAATCCAATATTTACAAATGGGAAAATAGTGAAAGCAAAAAAAACGGATGAAGATAAACTTGGTTTTGTTCAAGTTGTATTAGGTTTAATGAAAATAGAAAATGTTGATTTGTATATTACTGGTAGTAATTCAAGATTTCTAAGTAAAGATATAGTTACGGATTTCAGAGATAGGGGAGATGAAATACATGTTTTACCTTTATCTTTTAGTGAGTTTGTAAGTGTATATGGTGATGATTATGAAAAGGCATATGAAGAATACTCTTTGTATGGAGGTATGCCTAGAACATTACTTTATTCTAAGCAAGAAGATAAAGAAAAATACATAAGTGATCTGTATTATTTAACATATACAAAAGATGTTTTAGAACATCATGATAAAAGTAAATTCGTTGAATTAGATACTTTAACTCTTGTTGTTGCAAGTAATATTGGAAGTTTAACCAATCCAAATACTATTTCTAATACATTTAAATCCGAAGAACATATAGATATAAGCACTCAAACAATATATTCTTATTTGGAAGAATTAGAAGACTCATATTTGATTAGTAAGGTTTCTCGTTATGATATTCGAGGAAGAAAACATATTGGAGCACTGTTTAAGTATTATTTTTCTGATATAGGTATAAGAAACTCAAGACTAAATTATATGCATAATGATAAAGGACATATTATGGAAAATATAATTTACAATGAATTAAAATATCGTGGATATAATGTTGAAGTTGGAGTTGTAGAAGTTTATTCTAAAGATCAAAATAATAAAACTATTAGAGTAAATTATGAAACGGATTTTATAGCCAAAAAAGGAAGTAGATGCTACTATATTCAATCTGCTTATGATATTATAAACGAGGATAAATATATTCAAGAGACAAAATCTTTATCCTTGATAAATGATTCATTTAAAAAAATATTAGTCGTTAGACAAAGTGCTCCGATTACACATGATGAAAAAGGAATTACTACGATAGGAATTGTAGATTTTTTATTAAATGAAAATTCATTGGATTTATAAATAGAATAAGTTATTATAATGTAAACTCTTATGAAAGCATCATAGGAGTTTTTCTATCGCTCACCCACAAGGTAATCCGTTGAAACGAAAACGGTATGCTGTAAAACCCACGCGAAATATTAACGTAAATACATATACTATATTATTAGTAATTAGAATATAATCTATTAAGTTAGAAA
>CAMELE010000071.1 GCA_945923475.1 uncultured Mollicutes bacterium | reverse complement strand
AACTTAGGAACTAATCATAAGTTAATCATAAGGATTTTATCAAAAGTTAATCATAATTTTTATTTTTTCTGTTTGATTTTGTTTGTAATAAAGTTTATTTTATGTTAAAGTATTAAATGAAAACATTACTTAATAACCATAAAAGGTGATAAAATGAATGAAAAGGAAATTTTAAAAAAAGGCGTTCCAAATCATATTGCTATCATACTTGACGGAAATGGGAGATGGGCCAAAAAAAGACTAATGCCTAGAACCTATGGTCATTTACATGGGGCAAATAATTTAATAAATATAGCTAAGTATGCTGATAAAATCGGAATTAAATGTTTAACAGTATTTTGTTTTTCAACAGAAAACTGGTCACGTCCAGAAAAAGAAGTAAATTATTTGATGAAGAAGCCTTTGGCATATTACCGTAAGTATAAAGATAAATTATTTAAATCAAATATAAAGATTAATGTTATAGGAAGAAGAGATAGATTAGCTCCTGAATTTTTAGCGGATATTGATGAGGCAGTAGAAAAAACAAAGGATCACACAGGATTAACTCTAGTTTTAGCTGTTGATTATGGTTCTTTAGAGGAGATTAAAACTGCAACTAAAGAGATTGCTACGCTTGTTAAGAGTGGAGAATTAACAATTGATGATATCGATGAAAATACGGTTTATCAACATTTATACACAAAGAATTTACCACCACTTGATTTATTAATAAGAACAAGCGGTGAAATTAGAATTTCAAATTTTTTATTATTACAATTGGCATATAGTGAACTATATTTTACTGATTGCTTATGGCCTGATTTTGATGAAAATGAATTATTGAAGGCTATTGAATCCTACCAAAATCGTAGCCGACGTTTTGGAGGATTGAAGGAGGAAAAATAATGAAGCAAAGAATAATTACAGGTACAATATTGTGCTTAATATTTGTACCACTTTTATTAGTACCTGAGCTTTTCCCTTTATTTCAATTTGTGATGCTTGTGCTAGCAATAGTAGCTTCTATTGAAATGATTAGATTATATGAAAAAGAAAAAAAGTTTCCTAAAGGTGTAAAAATAATTACAATTATAAGCTCAGCACTTATTTATATGTCATGCTTATCTGAGTGGGATAATTTTGTTAAAAACTCTGAAATTGAATCCTCATTTTCTGTAAGAGTATTAAATTTATTAAATCTTCAGATTGGCTTTTTACCAATGTTTTTGATAGTTACAATTATATTCTTATCATGTATGGTTTTTTGTAAGAATTATGATGGAGCAGATATTGGTAAATCATTAACAATCGTGTGCTATACTGGCTTAGGATTTGGGGCATTAACTATTTTAAGATTTTTAGGTCTACGCTTTTTAGTATACTTGTTTTTGATTACTTCCTTAACTGATGTTTTTGCTTATTTTGGTGGCTTTAAATTTGGACATCATAAAATGTGTCCAAACATTAGTCCTAAAAAAACCTGGGAAGGGGCAATCATTGGATCAATGATAGCTGTTATTGTTGCAACGGGAATTTCATTTTTCTATGGAGAAATATTTAGGTCAGTATTTAATCAAGAAAAAATTGAAACATTATTTAGTAATGCTAATGGGGTAAGTGTTTTCTGGCGTTTGAATTTTGATCATTTAAATAAATTTGGTCAATTTATGGCTATTTTAGGCATTAGTACATTTATTTCAGTTGCTGGTCAAGTGGGAGACTTGGTTGCGTCTAAGCTAAAGAGAACTTACGGAATCAAGGATTATGGAAATATTTTCCCAGGCCATGGTGGAGTACTTGATCGCCTTGATTCAGCAATATTTGCATCGTTAGCGCTAATTTTAGTATTTATTCTTCTTTAATTAGGAGGAATTCAAAATGAAGTATATTTATTTATTGGGGGCTTGCGGTTCAATTGGTACGCAAACCCTTGATGTTATTAGACAGTATTCAAATGAATTAAAGGTGATTGGTGTAAGTGTTGGAAAAGATTCCGAACTAGCTAAACAAATTATTGATGAGTTTAAGCCAGAGATTGTTTGCTTTAGAACAAAGGAGCAATTACAGCTTCTAGCAACTAATGATTATATAAGCTGCTATGGTGATGAAGGATTACTACAGGTTGCATCATATCATAAGTATGAAAATGAATTATTGGTTAATGCTTTAGTAGGTTCAGCAGGATTAAAGCCAACCGTTTTTGCAATAAAACAAGGGAAAAATATTGCTCTAGCTAATAAAGAAACCCTAGTTATGGCAGGTGATCAGATTAAATCTTTGATAAAAGAAAAAGGTGTTAATCTATATCCTATCGATTCAGAGCATAGTGCCATTTGGCAATGTCTTCAAGGAGAAGATAGGAAAGAAATTAAAAGCGTGATTATTACTGCCTCAGGGGGCTCATTTCGAGACAAGACTCGAGAAGAATTAGTAGGAGTTACAAAGGAACAAGCATTAAGTCATCCTAATTGGAAAATGGGTGCGAAAATAACAATAGATTCTGCGACGATGATGAACAAAGGCTTTGAAGTTATTGAAGCTCACCATTTATTTGATTTACCATATGACAGTATTAGAACTATAATGCATAGAGAAAGTATTATCCATTCAATGGTAGAATATAATGATTTAGGTATTAAAGCTCATCTAGCTACTCCTGATATGAGAGGTCCTATTTTATATGCATTATTATATCCACACCATTTAGATTATAGTGGAAATGCTTTAGATTTGCTAAAGGTAAAATCTCTCCATTTTGAGGAACTAAGCATAGAAAGATTTCCATGTTTAGGTTTTGCCTATGAAGCTGGAATAAAGGGAGGATTATATCCTACGGCATTAAATGCAGCAAATGAAGCCGCTGTAAAATTATTTTTGAATAATAAGATTGAGTTTTTAGATATTGAACAGATTATTAAAAAAGAGTTATCTAAAGATTATTCTTGTCAAAACCCTTCGATTGATGATATTCTTGAATTAAATGAGAGAATTCAATTAAGAATATTAAAGGAATATGGAGCTTGATAAATATGATAGTATTAAAAATTTTAGCTTTTATTTTTGCAATTGGAATAATAATCTTAATTCATGAAGCTGGTCATTTCTTTTGTGCTAAAAAAGCCGGAATACTATGCCATGAATTTTCAATTGGATTTGGACCTGTGATTTGGCAAAAGCGTAAAGGTGAAACAATGATTTCAATTCGTGCCCTACCTATTGGTGGCTATGTTTCAATGGCAGACAGCACAATGGAGCAAATTCTAATCAAAGATGGTGAAGAACTTGGTATTGTACTTGAGGAAGGTTCGGTTAAAGAATTAATCCTCGATAAAAAAATGGATGCTGATGTAAGAGGAACAGTATCTAGAATTGAATTATTAGGTATTCACGGTGAACCACTTGAGGTTGAACTTGAAACTGAGGATGGAATAAAAACATATCCGGTATTAAGTGACGCATTTATTGTTGCTTCACCTAAGGATAGGATGCAAATTACTCCTTACGATAGGAGCTTTGATTCTAAAAAAATTCCTGCTAGATTATTAACAATTTCTGCCGGAGTTATAATGAATTTTATTTTGGCAATTGTTTTATACATTATTATTTCATTTGTAACTGGAGTTCCTACAAATTCAAATGAAATTGGTTCAGTTGGTTCAGGATATCCATCTGCTGAATTTTTGCAAGAAGGAGATAGAATAACAGCTATCAATGAAAACTCTATTGAATCATGGGATGATTTATCAAATGTTATGAATTCTTTGGCTAAACAAGGAGAAACTAATTTAATAGTTGAATATGAAAGAAACGGAATTGCTCAAGAGCCTAAAGCTTGCGAAGCATATATTGTTCTTAACAGCTATGGCTTATCAAATATTGAAATAAGTAAGGAAGCTACAAAGAAGCCAGAGAATAACAAAGGAGTTCAGGTTGGTAATTTAGGCCTTAAATATGGAACCGCAGATGAGGAAATGAAGGTTTCAGATGGTGAAGATTATTTAAAAAATGGTGATTATCTACTTGAGGTTAATTTATGCAAAAAGGATGGTAGTAGTGTTGTTGAATCCGGTTGGCAACAAATTAATTCTTGGAATGATGTCATTTCTGTTCTTGGAAATACCAAAGAGGTAGAGTGGTTTTATTATAAGTTCTATAGCCAAGAGAAGGATTCTATCATAGAAGCAAAAACTCCAATTTATTCATATTCTGATGCGTTGCTTAATAGTCAAGATATTGTTAAATATAAGATTTATCTTGGAATATCTCCAACATATCATTTTGAGTTTGGTGGATGTCTTGCAAATGCGTTTAAGGAGTTTGGCTCATCATCACTAGTTATTTTTAAGACATTGAAGGAATTGGTTGCACCATCTTCAAATGTTAGAGAGGTAGGATTATCTGATTTATCTGGAGTTATTGGAATATTTGATATGGTTTCAAAAACTGTTAGTGCAGGATTCTTATCATATTTATCATTAATCGCTTTATTATCTGTAAATATAGGTATAATGAATTTCTTACCGATACCAGCATTAGATGGTGGTAGAGCAATATTCTTACTATATGAAGCAATTACTCATAAAAAGCCAAATAAGAAGTTTGAAAATGCATTGAATAATATTGTGTTTATACTTTTATTAATTCTATTTGTATTTGTGGCTTATAATGATATTTTAAGATTATTTAAATAATTTAACTAAGCATAGTTTCTTTTGAAATTGTGCTTTTTATTTTTATTATCTTGTTATAATTATGTTAAACAAGTATAATATAGCTAGGAGTTGATAGAATGTATATTTCGACAAGAAATTCACAGAGGGTTAGTGCATCAGAGGCTATAATTAAAGGCCTTGCTCAAGGTGGAGGACTTTTTATTTTTGAAGAACTTCCAAGTATTAAATACAATAAAGATTTTTTAAAATTGAATTATAAAGAAACGGCATTTCAAATTTTAAAAGCATTTTTAGATGATTTTACAGATGATGAAATTACTTCATGTATAAACAATGCATATAATGATAACGATTTTAAACCAGAAGAGGTTTCTTTTAATATTTTTCAAAATTATGGTTTTCTAAATTTGTATAACGGAAAAACATTTGCCTTTAAAGATATGGCATTATCTATTTTACCATTCTTGTTAGAGGTTGCTAAAAAGAAGAATAATGTAAAAGAAAAAACATTTATTTTAACAGCTACATCAGGAGATACTGGTAGTGCTGCATTAAGTGGTTTTAGTAATACAAGTACTATTTCTACAATTGTACTATATCCTAATAAGGCAATTTCAAGGATTCAAGAGGCTCAAATGCTATCATTTAATGGCAAAAATGCAAGAGCTATTGCGATTGATGGAAACTTTGATGATTGTCAAAGATCTGTTAAGGATATATTTAACAATGTAAATATCGATGGCGTATCACTATCAAGTGCAAATTCTATCAACATTGGACGTTTAATACCTCAAATTGTCTATTATGTATACACCTATTCAGCTTTAGTTAATAAAGGTGTTATTAATTATGGAGATAAAATTAATTTTTCGGTTCCAACAGGTAATTTTGGAAATATTTTAGCGTGCTATATAGCGAAGCTAATTGGAACCCCAATCAATAAGATTATTTGTGCATCAAATAAAAACAACGTATTAACAGACTTTTTTAACAAAGGTGTTTATGATTCTAATAGGAAATTTTATGTAACAAATTCACCATCAATGGATATTTTAGTTTCTTCTAATTTAGAAAGATTATTATATCTAATATCAAGTGATAAATCATTTGTAAAAGAAAAAATGGACGAGCTTTCAAAAATAGGTAGATATGAAATTAAAAATGAATATATGGTTAAGCTTTCTGATTTTATTGCAGCATATGCAGATGAGGAAGATACATTAGCAGAAATCAAGTCTTTATATGAAAAAACAAAGCTTGTTATTGATCCTCATACAAGTGTGGCATATCATGCATATAAGCAAAATAATTTAGATGGATTTACTGTTGTAGTATCAACTGCTAGTCCTTATAAATTTCCTCAAACTATTTCATCCGCACTATCATGTGAAGAAGAAATTGATGATTTTGAATTAATAAAGAAGCTTGAGACTTTAACAAATAACAAAGCAGATAATAGAATTCTTGAACTAAAGAATGTAAAAATTGATCCTACAGTATGGTCAAAGGATGATATAAAACAAAACATTGTAAGGTTGATAGGTGAGATGAATGATTAAAATTGATGTCCCTGCTACAAGTGCAAATCTCTGTGTTGGCTTTGACACACTAGGAATTGCTTTTAATATATACAATAGCTTTGAATTTATAAAAAGCGATTATGATGATGTTTCATCGTTTGCTAAAGAATATCAAGAAAACAATATGGTGTTATCTGCATATAAGAGCTTTTTTGAGGAGTACAAAATAACATATATTCCTGTTAAAATATCATTAGTAAAACAAGATGTTCCAACTGAAAGAGGTTTAGGATCATCTGCAACGTGTATTGTTGCTGGAGTAATGGCTGCCAACATAATTTCTGGTAAAAATTTGCCTAGTGAAAAGCTTCTTGATTTATGTGCTAAAATAGAAGGGCATCCAGACAATGTTCTTCCTGCATTAATTGGTGGATTATGTGCTGCGTTTAAAGGAGATTTTGAATACCATTATGTAAGATATTTAGTATCAAAAGAATTAAAATTTTACAGTTTAATACCTGATTTTTCACTTAAAACAAGCTTAAGTCGTAGTGTTTTACCAAATACTTATAAAAGAAGTGATGTTGTTCATAATTTGGCTCGTATTGTTAATCTACCATATGCGTTTGAATGTGGTGATATGGAGTTAATAAAAGCTATTATGGATGATAAGATTCATGAACCTTATAGATTAGGGCTGATTGATAATGCAAATAAAGTAAAAGAATATTTTAAAAATGGTGCTGTATGCATTAGTGGGGCTGGGTCTTGCTTGTTACTAGTTACAAAGGATGAAATTAAAGAAGATTTAATATATGGATTTAGAATTAAGAAAGTAGAAGTAGATGAAAAAGGAGTACAGGCATATGAAGTATAATGTGGGATTACTA
This sequence comes from uncultured Mollicutes bacterium, assembly GCA_945923475.1. Taxonomy (GTDB): domain Bacteria; phylum Bacillota_I; class Bacilli_A; order Acholeplasmatales; family Anaeroplasmataceae; genus CAG-307. The sequence goes on along the minus strand of CAMELE010000071.1, from coordinate 1,750 downwards.
GGATACGGTCATGTAGGAAGTGGCGTATATGAAATTGTTACAAATAGTGACTATTTAAAGGATAAAGTGAAAATTACTAAAGTATTAGTTAAAACAAATAAACCACGTGAAGGAATTGATAATAGTATTCTTACAACGAATATTAATGATATTTTAAATGATGAAAGCATTGATATTGTAATTGAGGCTATTGGTGGTGGAACTTTAGCATATGAAGCAATGAAAAGAGCACTAGAGCTTAAAAAACATGTTATAACTGCAAATAAAGAAGTTTTATCAACTCATTTAAATGAGCTTATTGATATTGCTCATAAAAATGGCGTTTATTTGTTATTTGAGGCTGCTGTTGGTGGTGGAGTTCCAATTGTTCAGAGCATCATTAACAACGCTAAAACAAATGAAATAAATCATATTAAAGGTATTATTAATGGATCTACTAACTTTTTAATGAGTTTAGTTCAAGAACAAGGATATCCATATGATAAGGCGTTTGCAGAGGCTTCTAGACTTGGATATTTAGAAGCAGATCCTACGGATGATGTTTATGGATATGATCCAGTTCGAAAAATAGTAGTTTTAGCTACTATATGTTTTAAGGGCAATATTTCAATCGAACATGCATATACTTATCCTATAAGTAAAGCAAATGATCAGTTTATTATCTATGTTAATAATAAAAATTATGTTTTAAAATATTTAGCAGAAGCTTATAAAAAGGATAATATGGTATCTATTAGAGTTGAACCGACTATTGTTACAAAGGATAGCTTATTTGCAAGAGTTAATAAAGAATTAAATATTATCGAAATTGAAGGAGCAAACACTGGTAAGTTAGAGTTTATAGGAAAAGGTGCTGGGAAAATGCCTACTGGAAATGCAATTGTAACGGATTTGGTTCAAATTATTGAAAATAAAGCATACGTTGAGTTTCCAAATGTTGAGGAGCTTAATGTTTGTTATAATGACTTATTCTTTAATCGATATTTAATCCAAACTGAAGAAGATTTACCAGAGGATTTAATTGATTCTAGAGATGGTTTATTTGTGTATACAAAAAGAATTTCGTCTAGACAATTAGAGCAAATCACTAAAAATGCTATGTTTTATGCTAAAATAGAAGAATAAAAAGAAAGTAGGTGTATATATTGAATAAGTATATGTTTTTAGCTATTGAGGAAGCTACAAATGGAATTCGTAATGGGGAAGGTGGCCCATTTGGTTCAGTTATAGTTAAAGATGGGAAAGTTGTAGGAAAAGGGCATAATCAGGTTGTGCTTAATAATGATGCGACATGCCATGGCGAGATGCAAGCCATTCGTAATGCGTCTAAGAATTTAGGGACATTTGATTTATCAGGTTGTGAGATTTATACAACAGGTGAGCCATGCCCAATGTGCCTAGGAGCAATTTTATGGGCTAATATCTCAAAGGTATATTATGGTTGCAATATTATTGATACTGAGGATATAGGATTTAGAGATAATAAGTTTTATAATATGACTAAAGAAGAAAAGGCAGAATTTATATCGGAGTTAGATAGAGAAGAATGCTTAAAACTTTATGCTGAGTATAAGAGTATATCAGAAAAGACAAATTATTAGTTCAATAAGCTTCAGAAATGAAGCTTTTTTAGTCTATAAATATTAGCTTAAAATTTGAAAAAACACAAAAATGAGTATTTTATAAAAAACTCACAAAATGTTGAAAAAAGGTGTTGACAATAGATAAGGAAGAGTGTAAAATAAAACAC
>CAMELE010000070.1 GCA_945923475.1 uncultured Mollicutes bacterium | reverse complement strand
AACATTAATAAAAAAACTATAAATTAGTACTTGATTATTAATAGTTAATCACCTCGATGCTAACACTAATAATACAAACTTGGAACTATTTATTGAAGAATAGATTAATGTATATTTTTAATATAAAAAAAGATGCATAAGACCTCAGTCCTATACATCTTGATGTAAAGCTTTATTATTTAATCAAATTGAACTACATCTATTTTTTCATTTGTAACCGGATTAATAAAACTATATGTTATTGAATCTACATCGTAGTCCATATCTTCCGGGAGAATAGTTTGGCTATCAAATGTATATGCTATCCCATTAATCACAGGCCATTCAGCATTCTGTAACCATTCAGGGTATATTCCATTGGTAGTTTTACAAATAGATGTAATTTTTTCGTTTAATTCATTATTTTTAATCAATTCCTTAAGATTTGTAAATAAAGAATCCAATAAATCAAAATCTTTTTGAAACCATTCAGGGCATTGATTACACATTTGATTGTATAGAACATATTCTTCTGCCCCAACTGTATAACGAATTTTATTAGTATACAAAAATCCCTGAACTAATTGATAAACATAAACCCTAATATTTTTTTTGAACAATTTTGATTTTATTTCATTAACATCATCAAATGTGCTATACAATTTTTTCCTAGCATATTTATTAAAACAAATTAGTGATTTTGGATTTTTTTCAAAATAATCCATCAAATCATTGGGAGATATATTTCCATTTAATAATTTTATTAAATATTCAACTAATTCTTTTTCTTACTCCTTACTATAGCCATGTAAGCCACCTCCACGGATTTGTAAATGGATAATAGGCATTATATCCACCTGTTGCTCGACCATACCCAAACATTTGGTGAAATTGAATATGTTCTGTTCTTGTCATCTCAGTAAAAATTTTGATTTTATTGCCATACCAACCATATGGATGATGTAAAACCATTGAATATCCATCATCTCCAATTGGAGTAGATGAATAATCTTTGTCTTTCCAATATTTCTTTTGAATTGTAGACCAAGAAGGATTATGGCCAATTTGCTCTTGATAAGCATAATAACCTGAAATTCCTCCGTAAGCGCCTCCAGTAGCGGTAGAAAATAAAACGGATGGACCAGCTTCTAGCATATCACCACTTCTAGCAGCAAACATAGTTGCCCCAATAAAACCAAGTGTACTTCCAACAAACATAAAACTTGTCACAGTCAAAGCAGTTGTTGAACTTGCAACACCACACGAAGCAGCCATCGCTGCTGAAAACGCGACCGCAGCAGAACCTCCAGACGCAACTAATAGAGCGATTCCAGTGCCAACAACAAAAGTTGCAGCAAGACCCCAACACAAATAAGATAACCACTTAGGCATATGCCCGTCTCCATCAAAATACATCACAGGAGTGATGGTTAAATAAGGACGGATTTTACATTTTAATGATAAACCCTCTGATTATTTACCAATCAAGTGATGACAATGCTTCAATTACTATATCATTTTGTTGTTTTATTTTTCCTCTTTTTAAAATTAAAATACGAATCATCAATTTTATCTATTGTTTTATAGTCAAAATTCAACCCTGTATATTTGTTAATTAATTTCAACATTTTTTTCCTTTGTCTATAAGAAAAGTATGAAATACATATACGTTTGGTTTTGCCGTTATTTAATTTTACCTCAAAAAATAAACTAGGGGCTAGCGAACCATATCCAGTTAATTGCATCCTTTGTCTTTTAGAATTAGTATTTGTATATATGACACTTATATCACAAATGTCACAATAACTTATGCTATCCTTAAATTGAACTCTTTCACTTTTTTTTAGTATTTCACCCGTAATAATTATTTTATCATTTGTAAAAATAACCCTATTATGAACTACATTTATTATAGAATATATTGATAATGCTATGGGAAATATACCAATAATACTTATAATATATGCTTGTTTATTTATCGCAACATATATTATCCAAACCCCTGCGCCAAACATTGCTAACAATAATATAAGTAAAAGTATTGATCGCATATGTAGTTGATAAAACGTCTTTTTTATTATAATCACCTTACATTCTTCTAAAAAAAGTTTAATATCCAGTTTTCTGTTCCAGAATATCCATAAACCTCATCCACTCCGATTGATGCTATGCTACTATATGCAGCAACTCCAAGCATTTTTCCGAATGTTTTTCCAGTAATTCTACTAATACTACCATTATGAAGTTTAGTAATTATTTGCTTATTTACTGCAGACCAGCTTCCTCTTCCTGCATTTAAGCTCTTAATTTTTATCCCGTTCATAATTCCAGAACATAATGCCGAGAAAATGCCAACAACAGCAGAATTTATCAAAATATCTCCAGCTGAATATCCTGCATTATCACTAATATTTTCCCCTATCATTGTCCCACATTCAGTGATAGCTCCGCTTAAAAAAGCTCCAAGCGCTCCTCCAGAGATACCAAAACCAAATGTTAGGGCTCCACCAATGCCACCACCAATAGTTGCTCCTAAAAACCCTCCCCATGACCAACTAAATTCACCAGTAGTAAAATAATTAACAACTTGTCCTACCGCATATGATCCTGCACCAACGGTTGCACCAATTAATGATGATATTCCAAGTCCTACTAAGAATGATATTATTGCAAAGTGCCCGTCTCCATCAGAATACATCACAGGATTATTATTACAATAAGTATATAAATTCAATCCACCAATATTCTCATAATCCAAATATTCAACACTATCAGGTGATATGAATGCACCTATTTCTGGGTCATAATATCTAGACTGTAAATAATATAGTCTCGTTTCTATATCATAATAATACCCTTTATATCTTATTGGATTTAATTTAGCAAAATCATCATTTGAATCCTCATATATTGATATAATATTACCATATGCATCATATTCATATTTTGCAACTACATTAGTATCCATTACTACTGCGATAATACTACCTGTATTATCTTTTACATACTCATATTCTATGATATTTCCGTTATTCTTATGATGTCTTACTCCAACAATCTCATTATTTAAATCATACATATACCTAAGCTTTTCACCACTTGGCAAGTCTTCTCCTAATAATTGCTCATTGTTATAATAATACGTTGTAGTTCCACCATAATTTGTTTTACTTAATCGTAATCCTAAATAGTCATATTCGTAATGATTATCACCATAAGTCATTAATTTGCCATTTCCTGCAAACACAAATGCTTTCTCTTTTGTATCTATCTTTACTGATTTAGGATTTAAATTATTACTTAAATATGTGTATTCCTTATATATTCTACCATTTTTATTACATTTTACAAGTCTTCCTAGATTGTCATAAAAATATTCTTTATACACTTCTCCATTTCTTATAACTTTTTTTATTCTATTGAATTCGTTATATTGGTACTCATATTCTAAATTAATTGTTGGATGATACTCGGTATCTATTCTATTCAAATTATCATATTTATACGCTATAAAACTATTAATATATCCCTCATGCTTAATCCATATCAAATTAGCATTTGTATCATACATAAACTTTGATTTTAGTTCTCTTCCACCATAAACCTGTCTTAATGCTTGTACAAAATTATTTAAATAATTTGAATTATCTTGTGAACAATAATCATACTCTACTATAGAATTCCCTCCATATCGTTTGCTGACATTTTTAACTACATCATCATATTCATATGTATATGTAAACTTTGGTATTTCTGTATTGTCTTCTCTTAAATTAGCATACCTTTTAATATCATCCTTATATGACTTATTCCTTTTTGTTACTAAATTCCCTACATTATATTTACTTATTACTGGGGTTTCTTTTTCTATTTCTAAATGCATGTTCCCATTCAGTGTCGTAGTAAGTTTCTTCTTATCATTATTAATATCATATGTCATAGTTGTTACTGCACCAGATTTAGAATCTGTTATTTTACTGACATTTTGGGCATATGAGCTTTCATCTGCATATCTAACTAATGTTCCTGTTTTATTCTGTGAATCCTGATTTTGATATTCTATTGTTATATCTGATGTTTCATCATACTCTCTAATTAGTCTTCCATAATTATCATAGTATGATTTCTTTACACTCTTTGTTAAACAATTTTCATACTCTACTTTATTTTCAGAACTATCATTTAAAATATTGCATAAGCTTATTTTACTACTACCATTAATTAAATTGACCTGTTTTATTTTACCAAATTCATCGTATTCATAAGTATACTCATTTTTGTTACCCATAACCCTATCAATAAGCCCCAAACTATTATATGAAATATGATTAATATATCCATCATTTTCTATATTTGCAATACGAGTTAATTCATCGTATCTATATGCTTCTTTTACTTTCCCACTAATGCAGTTCAAAGGTTCATTTAAATTGTCTTGATTATACTCTTTTTTAACACAAAAATTTTCATTTTTTATTGCGACTACATTCTCTCTATTAATACCATCAAACTGATTATTATCATATACATTCATTAAATAAAATCGTTTATTTTGATTTCCTGATGAATCTTCTTTCTTGAATCTATGCTCTTCATCAAACGCATTTTTACTGGCAATGGTTGTACTTAGCAAATTCCCATAATCATCATATTCATATGAAATTCCATTCTCTTCTTCATTTTCTTGATATATAATTCGTCCCTGATTATCTGATATTGTATGGCTTAGCTTATCTTGCTTGTGAGCACCAACATATAGTTGATTATCAAACCAATTTATATCATACTTTGTTTCATTTTTATTAGCATAATCTTGCTTTAAAATTCTAAGATTTGGATATACTATCTTACGTGTTTTGCCACTATACTGTTCTGTTTGCATTTCTATTTCGTCTACATTTGGTATTCTTTTTTGCCCATTACAATAAATAAAATCAAATGGTGTCGTTTTATCCTTGTTTATTAAGCTTCTTAAAATATCTTTGTGTGTTATATAGTTTTCATTTTCTAAAACAATTTCTTTATTGCCACTTTTTGTCTTTAGCTTTACCTTATATGCATCACTTACATCCTTTAAAATATAATTGTTTTCATCAATAATATAAATCTTTTTTACAAGTGCAGGTCTAATTCTTACATCAGCTATATAATACTTTTCAGATGAATTTGATTTTAACCCAACATTTAAGTATTGAATGCCAAACTTTGCATCTTCACTATTACATACTGAAAACGGAATCTCAACATATTGCCACGCGCCATATGCTTTTTCATCTATATTTACTTCTTTTAAAAACTGAACATCAGACGTCACACAATACCCTTTCACATATGCTCTTACATAACTTACATTACTACCCATATGTTTAACATAAAACGATACAATATAATTATGCGCATATCCTATACACTGCCCAAAATAATCTCGATATTTATTATTAGCTAAGGAATCATGGATATTTGTGCTTGTTATACAGTTAAAGCTTTGATTAAGTTTAGCTTCCAAAATTTGCTTACGATTGATGCTATTCAATGTGCTTCCTTCATCTAATTTCTTTTGAAGTGGATAACCTTGATCCTGGTTTAAAGTTAATAATTTATTCCCTTTTACTTCAAATAAACTTGTAATTTTTCCTAGTTTATTCTTATAATAACGCTTTTGAATTCCACTTTCTTCTATTACATCAGTATAATATGCATCATATTTAATTGTAAAACTACCATTATTCTTTGGTGTAAAGCTTTCAATCTCTTTTTGAATGCTCGTTATATTTACGGGGGCTACATTTTTGAATATATTAACCATTTCTCCTAAGTATAGTTCATCATTTAAATAATTAATTTTTTGCCCTTTCCTTGATTCAATACTCAAATATTGATTGTTTGCTAGCTTTATCTTTGCTACTCCCGTTGTAATTCGTATATCATTATTATAATCGATCTTAATTGCTTGATTACTTGTCCCTGTAACCATTACTAATTGATTTAATGTATCATATCTAAAATAACCAAATTCTTTTAATATATCGCTTGAATATCGATAAAATCCTTTCAAATTATCATTTTCATATTCATAATATATTTCTTCTATTGTTTGACCTTTATTTATATAGCTCATTTTGAATAATTTACTTGCGTTATATGTAAAGCTAATGTATCTTTCTTTTGACCCTGCACATCGTGAATCATAATATCTTGATATTCTTCCTTCTTTATCATAATCTATAACTTTACTAATATATGCTTTGGGTCCTTGTATTCTGATTTCTCTTATTTTCCCGTTTAAATCAAAATATTTCTTATTATCATTCTCGTCTTTGATTTTATACCCATTGCTCGTTTTTTCTAATATCAAATTCCCGTATTCTTCATAGTATTTATTGATATCATAATTAATAAATCGATGAATTATATTATTCTCATCAATATAAATATAATCTCCTTCATTATATCCTAAATTATACTCCGCATTATATGGTAATATGTATTGCTCAATATTAATCTTCCAATTTCTTCCCACATCTTTTGCATCATTATGCATATTTGTTGAATATACATGATATACACTTTGTTCATAAGTGCCTTTGCCTACATTAAAATCAATAAAGCTTAGGTTGATTTCTTTATTGCCTAAATTTACATTTACCTTCCCTCCATCTGATAACACTTCTATATAATCCTGAATTGCTAAATTTTTATAATTACTTTTAAACATATTTTGTCCTTTCTATATTTATTTTTACATTTTTAGTTTAGCAATTCTTTTTAACTTGTGTTGGGTAAATTTCACCTTGACAAATCACGCTTTTTGAGATAGTGATTTTAGAAAATATAAAAAATAGAATGCCAAAAGATTAAAATCTTTCTGTCATTCTTCTCAGAGGGCAATGCCCTCTTTTTCTTTTGTAACATTTATTGTACAATATTACCGGTGATTTTATGTCTACTGTTGTGACAAGCTTTCTTCCAATTGATATAAAACCTAAACCTTATTTTGTTTACTCTAAAAGCCCTATTCTTCAACATAAACTTTTAGCTGCTGCTGAAGCGGGATTTGATATTTATGAAAATGAGTACAATAAGATCAACAATCTCCCTTATGCTTTAAAAGAAAATAATCATATTTCAATTCAAGAAATTTTTATAGATAATTGGGAAGAGTTTAAAGCGTATTGCGCCTCTATCAATAAACCAATAAGACAGTCTATCATTAAAAATGTTGAAGATATGATTGATTGTCGTAACTTTAAAAAGGGATATTTATTCTATGAATGTCCCAATTGTAAAGATATTTACATTCGTGGTTTATCATGTCATTCACGTTTTTGTGTTTCTTGTGGTAAAAAGTATAGAGATGCTCGAGCTAACAAAATTGCTGAAACTTGTATACTTGTTCCTCATAGACATATTACTTGGACAATTGATTCATCCTTACGAAACTATTTTCAAAAATATAAAGAGCTGTACAACGAACTATTTGAAGCTGTTAATGATGTTTTAACATTTGTTATTCATGGGAAATCTAAAGCTGCCAAAAAGAGAAATGAAAGATTAGGATTCATTTCTACTATCCATACATTTGGTCGCGATATGAAGCACAATCCTCATATCCATACATTAATTGCTGAATGTACCATTGATAACACTGGTAAAAAGAAACCTTTTAATTACTTTAATTATGATTCATTACGAAAATCTTTTATGAATCAATTATTAAAAAGAATGTATACTTTTTTAAAAAATAATATATCTAAAGAGGAAGCACAAAAATTTTATATACTTAAACCTAAAATTTATTCTAATAAGAAAAATGGTTTTTATGTTCATGCACCACAAATTCAATGTAAGAATTCTAAACAAATCAAAAAAATTGTTAATTATGTTTGTAGATATGCTGGCCATCCAGCAATGAGCGAATCTAGAATCATTAAATATAATTCTGAAAACAAAATGGTATACTACTACTATGATCCGCATGAAGATGATGCTATACTAGATGAAAACGATAAAATTGGTAGACAATATGTAACAGAATCAGTTTTTGACTTTATTGCTAAACTTATTATTCATATTCCTGAAGAAGGTGTGCATACTACGAGGTATTATGGATTTTATGCTAATCATTCTTCCATAAATATTGATCATCAACCCAAACTATATAAAAAACATGAAATAGACAAAATGAAGAAAAATCTATCTTGGAGAGATAGACTTATTTCATCGTATAAATATGACCCAATACTTTGTCACTGCGGACATACAATGAAGATCATTCCTGAACTTTGTTATTTTGCAGGTTATTCGAAGGAGGACGGATAATTGTGGATTTTACCATTAATCGTAGATTATTAACTAAAGAGGAAAAGCTAAGACGAGCTATATTCTTCTACACATATGAAATGTTTGATTTCGAAGTAGAATATGTTAATGGAGAATATGAAGAGGACGAATATAATCAACCTCTTGTAGATATAGATAAAAACTTAAGTAAATTAGATGAAAAGACAAAGGCTCTAATTTATGAATTTGCTGAAAAAGAAATATACGATGAGACAATTGATCTTAGATGTTTAAAATGTAATTATCAGGAACTTAACGAAGATTGGCACGAAATTGAGGAAATGTGGAACGGAATAAATTATCCAATAATGTATTGTCCTAAATGTAATAAGCCTCATTTTGTACCATTAGATATTTGGAAAAAGAAAAATAAATATTCAAAAATATAATTTTTGATTATACGTTCATAAACCATCCTAGGCATAAAAACCCTAAAGTCTAGGATTTTTATGCTTGGGGATGATTTAATATGCGTAATTTACAATTTCCTAATAAATAAAAAAGGATTCCGAGGAATCCTATATAAAATGACAGTTGTTATTTATTAAT
>CAMELE010000069.1 GCA_945923475.1 uncultured Mollicutes bacterium | reverse complement strand
CGAAGTGCGCAAAAGGGTGATTCGAAGTGCGCAAAAGGGTGATTCGAAGTGCGCAAAAGGGTGATTCGAAGTGCGCAGTAAATGTCTAGACAATAGTTATACCAACACTTTCAGGAGATTCTTTTGTTCTAAGATATATTAAGATATTAAAAGATATATTAATATATCTTAATAGCGTAAATTTACTTGTAAGTAATTACGCTATTAAGCTATATTAAATTAAGATTATTTTTTTTAAGTAGAAATGCTCGCGCCACCATTTTTTACTTGTGTGTATTAAACAATACAAATAAAAATAAGCACCCGGAAGATGCTTATTATAGTAATTTTAATTCAGTTTGTTCAGCATTGTTTATATTTGATTCTGAATTTGTTTCTTTAAATTCTTTTGGGATACCTGTATATTCCACCTCTGTGAAATTATTCATATAGCTAGGACATTCTAAGTAAGCATTATTTGATGGAATATAATTCATTAAAATATCTTTAGATGCTACTCCTAGTCTATTTTTAACTATTGATAGTCGAATTAATCGTGGATTCTCTGCGATTGCTTCTTTTACAAGTAATCTTTTGTCAGCTAAACTCTTAGTTGTTGTGAATTTTTCAGAATATATTAATTCTAATGCAAGACCCAAACATACGTCTGCTGTGTATTCAATTGCTGATGTATGTGCAAATGATTGTTGAGAGATTGGTTCTAATGCATCAGCTCTTGATAGGGATGAAATTACAATAACTGCTGTTTCAAAGTCTTTTGATATTTGTTTTAATCCTGCGATATTCTGCTCAATTATTATAGATTTTACTGTATCAGGATTAGTTGCTGATGTCATCTGTTGAAGATAATCAACTATAATTACTGGTGATTGTGCTGTCATATCTCTTATCATCTTTGCTTTGTTGTAAATATCAATGTGGCTAGTAGAAAGTAAATTCCCTTCTTCAATTGTTAAATATTCACCTATTTTTTCAAAATAAAAATCTTCTGCTGCTGCATATTCATCCTCATCTTTATTTGAGCAAGCAAATACTCGGCCAGTTTCTATGTCTTTATAGGTCACTGTTGTATCTTGGTTTTTCTTATACATTTGCCTCGCAATTCCTCTTGAAATTAAGTTAGATTCTTTCATTTCTAGTGAAAAGTATAAAACATTTTGCTTTTGTGCTGCTATATTTTCTGCTAAATTTGTTGCAAAGGCAGTTTTGCCGACACTAGATCCTCCTGTTAATACATACAAACCTTCCTCTAGTCCTCCTGAGAACGCTTTATCTAATTCATTAAATCCTGTTTTTATTTTACGAGAGTCTAATTTTTTGAACTGTTCTTGTCTAAATAAAGCTCTTCTATTTTTAATAAATGACTTTTCTACATCATTTAGTTTTTGTTTATAAGATTCTTTAACTTGTCTTAAATATTCTGTTAAAAGCTCTTTGTTTGTTGCACCGAAGACGGATGGTATCTGCAGGTCCTTTTTATATGCATCTATATGTATGCTTTTTGTTTCGATTCCTATTTTATTTAATTTCTCTGCTATGAAACTCTCTTCTTTAAACTTTCTGTAATAGTTTCCAGTATTAGGGTCTTCTTCTGTAAGACACAGATAGATTTCTTTAATATTATAGTTCTTACTTTCTTCTTTTGATTTTAGATTTTTTATTTCTTCTACTGTGTTTAAAGTATTAGATGTATAAATACATGTTAATTCATGTTCAGCAAATACATTTAATTCTCTTGTATCGTTTGTGATTATTACTACATTTTCATTTATTATATTTTCTAATCCTGTTTTATTTATACTAATGTTTCCCATTTGTTGTTATCTCCTTATATACAAATCCTCTTTTTAAAAGAGGATTTGTATTAATTAAAATGATTTTTTAAATCTGATATGTTGAACTCAACTTGAGTTTTATTATAAAATTTATTTACATCTTTCTCCATGTTTATAAATTTTGCGTATATATCTAAATTCTCTAATTCCTTGAAATAAGTATTTAATTTTTCTACGAAAAAAGATACTCCACGTTTTTGACCTTTTTCAAAGAAGTTTAGATACTTCCCTTCATAAACTCCTATCCAACCTAAAATTGTGCTAATATTATAAACTACTTTATTCTCTTGTTTCTTTTTACTATTTACGCTTTGTAAGTAATAAATATTAAAAGCAATACTTACAGCTGCTAGTTTTATACGAGAATTTTGTTTTAGCTTTAGAAGGTCTTTGTGATAAAACATCAACCCTCGATTTTGGCTGGTAAATATATCACACAGTTCTAGTTTTGCTCTTGATAGTTTTGTTGTTACTTCTGTGTGTGTAATCATTAATCCTTCGTTATTTGAGGTCTTTTCAGTCATATTATAAGTTACAGATTTTAGTAGTATAACTGGTTTAAAAGTTATTTCATTTTTATTTTCGTTATAATTTTTTTTATTAGCATCTTTTATTTGTTCCCCATTATTTCCATATGCTATTTGATACTTTAATAAATCCTCTAATAGATTATAGTGTCTTTTGGCTGTTTGAGAATATTTTTTTAATCCGCAATCAGCATTAAATCTTGATACTGAAAATGTTACTGTCTGCTCATCTTGTGATAGTAGATGTATTAATAATTTTAAATGTCTATCTGTCAGTTCAGGGAATAATTGCTGTGGAGTAGCAACAAAATCTTTTACATACAACAGTGTTCCGTTTTTCGCTGTGTAACATGTTCCAATTGCTTTTCCATTTTCATCAGTCCAGATATTTATGTAGCTGTTTACTGTTGTATCTAGCTCTAATGCAGGATTTATTATAAATTTTATTAATTGTATAATGTCTTTATTTTGTTTTAATCTTAAATAGTTATTTTCACGAGGTGTTGTTTGATCCCCTAGAAGTGTCAATTCACTCATATATCTCTCCTTTTATTTATTATGAATCCAGGTTTAGAAACTTTCTGGAATCTAGATTTAAAGTCTTAATTAACTTAATCGATAATTCAAGGCCTGGGCTTTTGCTTCCATTTAGAATCTTTGTAATCATAGATGGAGTTACTCCAGTAGCCTTTGCTATCTCTGTATTCTTATATCCATTTATCCTCAATTCTTCCTTTAAATATTCTACATTTATCATTTCTCGTATTACCTCTCTTTTTTTCTTCCCATAAAACTTTATAAATAGATTTTACCATAGGTCAATTTTTTTATCAAAAAAAAACACGCTCTATCTTGTTCTATATCTAAAATAAGATAGAGTTGGCTTTTTTAGCTGTTTTTGTTTTTTTTCGCTTTTTTTATATTCTTTTCTATATATTTATATATGTCTTCTTCTATGTTGTTGTATAATGAATGTACACTTACGGTTACACTAATTGAAGAAGGATCTCTGTCTAATTCATTAATTTCTGTTATTTTTATATCTGCACTTGCTATCCCATATAGATTGATAGGCTGTTTTCTCCCTGTAAGGACTAGATGATATCTTGTATGTTGTAATGTTTTTGCCTTTCTTGTTATTTGTGTCTGATGAGTCATGTTTCCTAACTTTAGTAGAGACAAGTCTTGTAATACTGCTTTTAAATTATTCATTTCTTCAATTTTGGATGCATAAGCATCTAAAAGATCTTCTTGAAATTTCTTTTTAGGTGATTCTTTGTCGATAAAATCAGTATTTATTTTTCTTCTAATTGTCTTTAATTTGTCTCTTAGAAGCAATTGAGATACTAGTTCTTTAAGAGAATCTTGTCTTAATAATGTAGTTTTATTATTTTTTATATCATTTAATTGTTCATCAGTTATTGATTTTCTATATTCATTTTCTTTGGTTATTTTATTTATGAATTCTTCTGCTAATATTTCGCATAAATAAATGTCCTCTTTATCTTCAATTAGATCTGATATATTATTTATTTTCAATGAAATGAACTTATCTACTTCATATAAATTATGTTTAATTAAGTTATCAAGACTGTTTGTATTAAATAGTAATTTCTTTTTTGATAATTCTACTTGCTCAATAGCATTAAACACACTATAGTCTTTGAATAAGTCAGATGTTCCAGCTGGTATTTTTACGAAATCAATATATTCTTTGATATGTCTAGTACAAAAACCTGGTTCTAAGTCTAAAAGCATACTTATATCTTGAGTTGTTTTGTTGTATCCTTTTTCTATTACTTTTTGTGTATGCAGCATTTTTTGTTGTTGTATACTACTTTCTTTTTGATGGTTAAGTAACCAAATTCTAGTTTTTTTATCATCATCATTTATATTTTTATCATTTACTATTTGGGCAATTCTCTCTCTATATTCCAATTCAATTCTATCAATTTCTTTATACATTTGTTTAAAAAGAATGTCAGTTTTATCTGTTTTCATATCTTTTGGTCCACCTTTATCATTATTTGTATGTATTAATCATAACAAATAATGATAAAGGTGGCAACCCTTAACTAAATTTATTTTTTTACAGAATGTATGCTCTTAGGATGCTTCGGGGATGCTCTTAAAAATACTTTAATATTATTTATCTTTTGCTATTTGCTGTTTTGTATTAATATTATTATAAGGGTGCTTTAAGGATGCTCTAAAGCATCCTTATAATAATAGGAGGTTGAAAAATGACAAAAGAAGAATTTAATAAATTAGATATACATAAAAAAGTAGAGTATATAAATGCAAATATACAAAAGTTTGGTAGTGCATCTAATGTGTGCAAAGAATTAAATATAAATATAGAAACTTTTAGGAATAACATTAGAAATCTTTATACATATATTCCTTACTTTCAGAAATACATTCGTATTAGTGACTTAGAAAATTGCTTAGAAATTTCACAAGAGAGTAATAGTAATGGATTGATTGTACTGGATGCTCAAAAGCATTCTCAGGGCATCCCATCTTCGACAGGTTTAAATTCTATAGAAAACGCACAAGATAAATTGCTAAGTTTATTAAATAACTATGATAAGATAGTTAATTTGATAGAGAATGCTCAAGAGCATCCACAGAGCATATCTAACAATAGTAATAGTATAATGGATTTAAATATGCCAAATAACAATAAGTTAAAGAAGACAACAATTAGAGTAAATGAAGATATATGGAATCAATTCAAAGAGTGTATAGAAACAGAATTTAACCACTTGGAGCAATACGATATGATTTCCGTTGCATTAAGAGACTTTGTAAATAAATATTCTGTATTAAATAAGTAATCTAAATTAAAAAAAGTGTTAGGAGCTTTGGCTTCCTAGCACTTTTTTTTAATTTAGATTACTTTGTAATAATTATAATATAAGAGCCACCATACCTTAGTAATTAAATGCTCTAAATACTAAGGTATAGTTGTTTACATTCCATGCCACTGTTAAGGGAACAAGCATTTGAACTTTTAGATACATATATCTGATTTAAAAGCATACTTATGTTACTATTAAACCTTCCTTAAATAGGCAATCTTATATGATAATTATATCTCAATATCATTAAAATAACAGAGCCTTTGTTTTAATCCAGCTTTATATCAGAAAAATCAATACCATCTAGATTTATAGATCCCATATCAACTTCATTAATAACTGAGTTATCATCATTACTTTTGCTTTGTGTAGTTGAGTTTTGAGGTATAGATAAAGATAAATTAGATAAAGTATTGTTAATATTCTTTAATTGTTCAACAATTGCACTACTATCTATTTCTGTAGGTTTTGAAATTCTTCCTTCCAGAGCATCTAATGCTAGGTCTTTTAGATAACCACTTGCACTAGTTCTCTTCATTAAATGTTCATATAATGATTTTTCATTTTCATTATCTAAATTGAAATAAATTCTTAATTCCTTTTTTGCCATTTTGTAACTCCCGCAGTGAAGTATGCCTTAGCATTTGCTGCCACATCATTATTTATTATTGTTTGAGGAAGTACCTTTTTGAATAATTGTCCGTAAACCTTGGCTCCGCCACCAGCCACTATAACATTGCATTGCCTTAAATCTGAACGTTTACCGGCAATTCTATTTAATAGTTGCTTGAAGTTATCAATTGTAGGTTGTCTCTTAGGTTCATCTGTTAAGCCAATAGGACATAATTCCTTGTCATAGTATTTTCTTATATCCTCAATCGGATATAATGTTTTAATCTCATTTTGAACTTCTTTTTGAACGTCTTTATATAAATCCAATAACCCTAAGTCAACAGAGTCTCCATCCGTAAATCTTCCATTCTCATCAAAATAAGCCAGGTCTGTTGAACCTCCTCCAATGTCAATAACAATTGTCTTAGCTCCTGCTACAAGTAAAGATGGATCAGTCATTTTGTAGATTCCATATCCCTCTGGCAATACCATACACTCTTCAATTAGTATATTTTTTGTTTCATTATTTATTTTAACATTTATTTTATTATTCATCATTATTTTATTTTTCATTTCGTCTCTAAACTGATTGTATTGATGTGCGGGTATACCAGTAGCTAGTTTAATGTTGCCGCTTGGCATACTCATTGCTATAGAATAGTGTAATAGTTGTATAAAATTATCTTTATCGTATTTAAACGAATTATTCTCAAATTCTCCTTTATTAACAACAAAGCACTCCCCTGTATTCACCATCTCAAATGATTGCTCCCCTGATAGTCTTTTTAAATCAGTAGCCTTCTCCAACCTACTTTCAAATATATGTACCTCTTTAGATGTTACAACTTCTGTTGTCAGGTTTCCTACATCTGTTGACACTATATTTAGTATCTTATTTATTTCTTTATTTATCATCTTATGTATCTCCTTTATTTGATATATTTTCCTTGCCTTATATTTAGTATTTTATCGTAAGTGAGAAAAGGTGTCAATACCTTTTCTCGATTTTATCCTAAAATTTAGGCAAAAAAATAAAAGTACCAGTAAAACTGATACTTTCATACTATTTCAGACAACGTAACATATCAAAACAATCAGCTAAAGAATCATAAGACTTATAATGAGTAGTATTTAAATCACAACAGCTAATCTCATAATCTATAAGTGATTCCTCATACAGATTATTTACAAAAAACATACCTTCTAGTTTTTCAAACATCTCATATCTTTCCATTAGTGATTCAAAAAAATCTCTATGGAATTCATGTGAAAATATGACATACTTGCCGTCTAATAAATTCATAAGCTTTTCTTTTAAGTCTGAGAATGAAGGACAATCAACAAGATCCTCTTTACTGATATTATGGCATTGATATGCTCCAATAGATATTTCTCCTGAAGGCTTAACCTTTTCGTCCAAGAGAATTTCACCTTGCATATTTATTGCAGAAATACTTACAATACCATCGCGCGAATACAGTGATGCTGTTTCAAAATCAAGAATAATAGCATCCTCATTATTTAATAAATTGTATTTATATTTTTTACCTTTATCTTTTTTAATTAAATCGTTATAGCAACGTAAACAAAGTTTGTCATGATTGTTATAAGCAAAAACTTTACCTGGAATAGTTACTATACGTCCACAACACTCGCATTTCTCTGAAATTTCTTCGACATGGTTAAACTCTTTAATAAATCCAAACCATTCAAAATCTGTATCATCCTTCCTGTTTGAAACTTCAATAATATCCACAACAATATTTGATATAAAAAATTCTCCAGAGCTTCTATACATCATAGGCTTTAAATAACTGTCTAGATTGTTATTCTTAAATAAAGGATTTTTCCAAAAATTAAAAACATGCTCCCCAATCTTCTTAACTTTATATTTACTATTTTGTTCAAGCTTTAAAGCCTTTTTGTAATAAATACTTTCACCATTTAGCCTATCAACTGCATCTAAAAATGATTGTTGACTTTCAAAATTATATATATAATTTTCAGCATTATTTTTAAGCATTTTAAGATTGTGTCTATAAACCTTGTTTTTCCATTTTGTCAAAAGATCTTTACTTTCTTCTCTCTTTATTTTTTCAAAAATTTTTTCAAGCCTTTTAGGCGTTAACTTATCGACTTCTTTTGAATCTATAACTAGCTCTTCTATGTAATACATCCCATTCCATTTATCAATTTTAGAAGGATTTATATATCCATGCTTTTTTAATTTATCAAATTTATATTTAGTAATGTTTAACTTTTCTAAAGTTTCTTTTAATGTGTACATCATTTGGTGTACCCCCTTTTTTTAATTTTGATATGATATTACACTACGCTTAAAAACATTGCAATAACTGAAATGTAGTACGTCAGAGATATAAATATATACGAAGTATATATTTATATATTTTTTTTTAAAAGCAATATTTTGGTACAATAAAATAAAGAGATGCTTCAGAGCATCCTCAAAGCATTTAATTATTTTTAGGGGGGAGATTAACATGGATGTGGATTATGATTTAAGCAAAGAGTTAAAAAGAAAATATAGACACAGAATAAGGCAATGTTATAGGAATACTTATAATCTATTAATGAATAATGAGATAGAATTTTTCGTGATAGGGTATATATACAATACAATCGATAATACAATAATTAGACATGCTTGGGGAATAAAAGAAGATAAGATAATAGATTCTAGTTTTGGAGACAATAAGAAATATATTAGAGGGGTAGAATATAATGAATCTTTCAGGTTACTAAAGAATGAGTTATTAGCAAATATGAACAAAGTAGATTCTCCTGCTTTCATTAATTTTGATAAAGAATCAGAAATTAACTCATTTAATAATATAAGAATCCAACATATGAACAAAAAACTTTTCTTAGATAAAGGCTCTGTTAGCTTACTTCGTGATAATTATAATAAAAAAATAACCATACCTTAGTAATTTCAATATATACTCAGGTATGGTTATTTAATTTGTTGTAAGTAGTTCGTATTATATTAAAATTACGAACTTAACTATATTATATATTGTTAATCACGAAGTTAA
>CAMELE010000068.1 GCA_945923475.1 uncultured Mollicutes bacterium | reverse complement strand
AAACGTGATAATGATGCTAAATAGTACCACCCACGTGCAAATTATGATTTTTTTTCAAAAAAAGGCTCTATTTCTAATAGAACCGTTTTTTTATTCATTTTTTGAATCAATATATTTTTCGAAAACAAAGCTTCCTAGAACTCCAATTATTCCTATAATAATTAACATTACCCCAATTATCTTAAATAAAATATTTAAGATTCCTTCAGGTGTTAATAATATTATAACTACTCCAATAATTAGCCTTGGTAGTTCTGTCATTAATTGCTTAGAATGATTCTTATTTAATATAATTCTTATAGTAGGAATTAAAATTAAATATACCGCAGCTATAATAAGCATAAATGTCTTATGGAAAAACATTAATAAAATCCCAAACAATATATCAAAAGACGCATAAATTATCTCATAAGTATTCTTTTGCTTAATTGCATTATATAATGAATATCCTCCACTAGCGATAATAAGTCCGCCAACAATAAAAAATACAATATTTAATAATGTAGATGAATTAATAACTAAGAACAAAATTCCAATAATAGTATTAATTAATCCTAAGACCAAAAGCTTATAATTACATTTTATTTTCATATTAATCCCTCAATGCTTTCTCTTCATATTCTTCTTTTTCTTCTAAATTTAAGAAGCATTCATTAATTGGATCATTTGTTTTAGCTAATGCCTCTACAAATAATTTAGCAACCATTACTGCTCCATCTATTCTTAAATGCGAAGTATCATTTTTTCCTTCAGGAAAGTTTTCATATTCGCATGGTGCAAAAATCATATGAAATCTTTTTGTTTCTTCTTCTCCAAGCTTATTGTATAGATTTAATGTCAGTGTATTTAGATCTACACACGTATAATCATTTTCGCTACACCATTTAACCATAGCCTGTGGATAGCCAAGATGTGTATCTTGACATATTCCATCCTTGAATACTCTTCTTGAAATAGATGTAGCAAATACAATATGAGCACCCTTCTTAGCAGTTTCCTGGGCAAAATATGATAAATTAGCTAGATAAGTCGTATTTTTGTCTGTATATCTTGTTAAATCATAATCCTTTTCATCATTATGTCCGAATTGGCAGACAAGGTAATCACCTTTTTCTAAAAGATTTAATACCTTATTAAACCTTCCTTCATCAATAAAACTTTTTGTGCTTCTGCCATTTCGAGCAAAATCAAATGCTTGATAGCCTTCCTTTAAAAATAAATTTATTACTTGACCCCACCCAAATTGTGGATAAGCAAATATATTGTTTGCTTGCATAGTTGAATCGCCAATAAAATATATTTTTTTCATATAATATAAACTTCCTTTTTTACATATAAATTATTATGAGTGATAATAAAATTAATCCTATAGCTAAATTATCAAATATGCTTCTTGAGCTTAATGCGTATGAATTCAATCTTGTAGCTATGCTCCTTGGTTATATTATCGCAGATGACTTAGGATCATACGCACAATCATCAATGGGTAATTTTTTTGAATCCGTTGGACAAGTTTTAGAAACAATTGGTGCTCAAAATCAATATTTAGAGCAAAAAAACGATAAAAATCACAAAGAAATAATTAATGAGCTATATAATTTAGCCAAAAGAATTGATAAAATCGATTTGATTATAGAGCAATTTAAAAAACTATAGCATTTCAATTTGACTAGCTGCAACTTCTAAATCAGGTTCATTGTAATCGAAAATATTACCTTTATCCATTAGACTAGCTAAATTTGGATCAATTCCAAGTGATGCCAGTGGTACTAAATGATGGTTTAAACAAACCTCATTTAAATGAGATGCGCCGAATATCTCAATTTTTTCATTGCAATGAGGACATTTAACATATGCTAGGTTTTCAATTAATCCAATGATTTTAACCTTAACCATATTTACCATATTCACACATTTGCTAACCACCATTGATACTAAATCTTGAGGTGTACTAACCATTACAACGCTATCTAGTGGAATATTATTTAAAACTGTAAGCTGAACGTCAGATGTGCCTGGTGGCATATCTACAAATAAATAATCAAGCTCTTCCCAAGCAGTTTCACAATAAAATTGCTTAACAGCATTTCCTAAAATAGGGCCACGCCATACTACTGGCTCTTCTTCATTTTTAAGAAGTAAATTTACAGAAACAATCTTAATTCCATCCTTAGAAACACAAGGATAAATAACATTTTCTGCGCCTTGAAGTTGCCCTTTAACCCCAAATGCATGAGCTATTGAAGGTCCTGTAATATCAGCATCTAAAATACCAACCTTATACCCTTTTTTTGCCATTAAAGATGCTAGTAATGATGTTACAGTTGACTTACCAACTCCACCCTTACCAGACATTACTCCAATTACATGTTTGATATTTGATTGATTATTTTTGAAAAACTCTTTTTCATTACAGTTTCCCTTTGATTTACAGTTAGCGCAATTATGATCACACACCATATTTTCATCTCCATTTATTTTCATAAGTTATAATGTTCTAAAAAATCATTATTACTGTAAAACTCTTTAAAAATATTATTTGCCTCAAAATACTTAAACGTTCTTTCATCCTTTAATGTTGGATGATGAAAGCTTAGCATATAGCTTGATAAGGCATAGTAATTTCTATTAATTGGCTTTGCTCCATATTTAGCATCGCCATATAACGGATGTCCGATATAAGCCATTTGACATCTAATTTGATGAGTTCTTCCAGTTTTTAAAAGTATATCAACTAATGTGTATTCCTTATTATTAATAATTTTACTTTCTAATACTCGATATTTTAATACCGCTAATTTATCATTTTTATTATTTGTAATATATGACTTCTTTTCATTTTCATTTCGTATCATATAATTACTAAGTTCTTTTTCGCCAGTTAATCGTCCCTCAACCACACATAAGTATCTTTTACAAAGCTGATGAGTTCTAATCTCCTCTGATAATCTAGATGCAGCCTTAGATGTTCTTGCAAAAACCATTATACCTGATGTATTACGATCAAGTCTATGAACAAGTCCGATATAAACATCACCAGGCTTATTATATTTAATTTTAATATAATCTTTAACCATATTTAATAAATCAGGATCCTTAGTATTATCTTCCTGAGATAATATTCCTGACTCCTTATATACTACCAAAACATGATTATCCTCATAGAATACTTTCATATGTTCACATCCAAATTAATTTTTAAGTGATTGTAATGGTGCAGGTATTTGTCCACCTCTATTGATAAATGTGCTACAGCTAAATTTATTGATTTTCATTATTGGTCCATAACCTAATAGACCACCAAAATTTATTTCCTCATCGTCTTTATAGCCAATCGCAGGTATAACTCTAACTGCAGTTGTCTTACTATTAACCATACCAATTGCAGCCTCATCTGCAATAATACCAGAAATTATCTCAGGTGATGTATCACCAGGAATTACAATCATATCAAGACCAACTGAACATACAGCAGTCATAGCCTCAAGCTTTTCCATGCATAATGATCCTCTTCTTTGAGCATCAATCATACCTTGGTCCTCAGAAACTGGAATAAATGCACCTGAAAGTCCACCTACTCTACTTGATGCCATTACACCACCCTTTTTAACTGCATCATTAAGCATTGCAAGGCATGCAGTTGTACCATACGCGCCACATGATTCAAGACCAATTTCTTCTAAAATATGCGCAACACTATCACCAATTGCAGGAGTAGGCGCAAGTGATAGGTCAACAATACCAAATGGTACATTTAATCTTTTTGAAGCTTCGCTACCAATTAATTGACCCATTCTTGTAATCTTAAATGCTGTGTTTTTAATAATATCAGCAATTTCAGAAATAGGAGCATTTGCAGGTACTTTTTTTAAAGCTGCACGTACTACACCAGGTCCTGAAACTCCAACATTTATAACTGTATCAGCTTCACCAACTCCATGAAACGCTCCTGCCATAAATGGATTATCCTCAACAGCATTACAAAATACTACAAGTTTTCCGGCACCAATACAATTCTTATCCTTTGTAAGCTCTGCACAATCATATACAATCTGACCCATTATTTTTACTGCATCAAGATTGATACCAGCTCTTGTTGAACCAACGTTGACACTTGAACATACTAATTCTGTTTTACTTAAAGCTTCAGGAATTGATTTAATAAGTTCCAAATCACCTGCACTGAAGCCTTTTTGAACTAACGCTGAATAGCCACCAATAAAATCAATCCCAATATCATGCGCAACCCTATCCAAAGTAACTGCATACTTAACAGGATCCCCTCCAGAGGCTCCAACTAGCATAGCAATAGGTGTTACAGATACTCTTTTATTTATAATAGGAATTCCATATGTTTTTTGAAGCAAATTTCCCACCTTAACTAAATCATGTGCCTTATTATAAATCTTGTTATATACCTTTTGACATGATTTATCAATATCACTATCAATACAATCTAATAAAGAAATACCCATTGTTATTGTTCTAATATCTAGGTTTTCCTTATTTATCATATTTATTGTTTCTAAAATTTCATCATTTGTAAACATAAAATCACCTAAATCTTGTGCATAGCATTAAATATATCCTCATGCATTACATGGATATCTAAGCCTTCATCCTTCCCTTTTGATTCAAGTTCTGAAACAAAGTTAACAAACTCACAATTTAAATTATCAATATTAACTAGCATTATCATTGCGAAGTATTCCTTTAATACACTTTGTGAAACCTCTAAAATGTTAGCATTAGCTTGAGAGCATTTATTAGACACAAAGGCTAAAATACCTACACAATCCTTTCCTATAACCGAAATAACAGCATTCATAAATAAAACCTCCATTTATGAATTATTATACTATATTTTGAAATATGATTAAACCTTAATTTTAAAAAAGATATTTATTTATTATATTTTAAAAATATAATATCCTTAAAATCTATTATTTTTTTATTTTTAGCTATACTTAGAGCATATTCTGGAAATTTTATCGTTTTAATTTTATATTTTTTCATATTTAAATTATTTATTCCAGATAACCCTTCTCCTGTCAGCTTTAAAGCAGATTCTAGCCTTGTCCACTCTATAGTAGCCTTCTTATCACTTAGTTTTTTCTTAAAATATTTCTTTTTTATATTATCACTTATATGCCTATAATATTCGATATCAATACCTACATTCTCTTTAGATATAATTACCGAAATCATATCCTTAGAATGACTAATATTGAAATACAAGCCTAATTCCTTATCATATGGCTTTCCCTTTTCTGGAAAGCTAGGAAAATAATAAAAACCATAATATTTTTTGATTTCCATTACTAATATTAAATATCCTAAAATCGATGAGGTAAAATATTCCTCGTTAGTGATAGATAAATACTTTGTTTTAATGTTTAGTGGTAAATAATCCACTATCTTATGCAAATCTAGATTATTAATACTTTTTTTATTAAATAATATTACATGTTCAAAATCAGAATTAAAAAAATCACATTTTCGTAGTCCTTTATTTATTAAAACAAGGTCAAGTTTTTTTCCTAAATCCATATTCTTAAATGTATATACAAGTAATCCAATAAAATAAGGGAAAATAAGAATTTCACTAAGAATACCATATATTATTTTCATATAAATTGGGCATTTCGATAATTTAGAGCTTTTCTTTTTTATTTTTCCAGCCACAACCCCATTTTCCTGTTTATACTCATAATAATATTCTTTATAAAAATATGATTTTGTTAAGGCTATTTCCTCTTGTGAATCAAGTTGTCCAAAATATGCATAGATTATGGCTTCATCTGAACCAAATCGATAGGAATATAAAATATAAATTCCAATAAAAAAAATAATACAGGCAACTACAATTCCCAAATAATCATTAAAAAAGGCCATATTGTCATTAACACTAGCAAAGGAAATTAAAGCATTTGCTGTAAGTACGATTGATGTTAAAGCAAGTGATAGGGATATAAGCTTTAAATTCCTAAACATATGATCACTTTTAGATGTTCTAAGAACTCCTGCTAATGACATTCCTACCTCGATAAAGGAAACAAGAGCTATTAATATTGCAATATACCCATCATATGTACTTTTGTGACCAATCAAAAAAATGTTGTATACTCCATATATTAATGAAGCTATGATTAGAAGGGTTCCTATTATATAGCTATCCTTTCTTGTAGTTTTTTCATTTAAAAAAATATGCTTAAAACCATATAATCTAATAGCTAAAACTATAAATGAGAAAACAGCTGATACTATTAATAGCTGTGAATTAAATATACCTAGTACAAGCTTTCCAATTGCTAAAAAAAAGGTTGATATAATTGAAAAACGTGTATAAAAAATCACTTTATTTTCATAGCTTTTTTGTTTTTCCATCATAATCACCTCATTTAAAACCATTTTACTAGGTATTAGATTTTTTTTCAACTTTATGATTATTTATTTTTGTAATTTCTTCTGCTCTTCTTAAATAAAACATATTATTTGATACATCTTTATTCACTACGCTTCCTGCTCCTATATAGGAATTAAATCCAATATTAACAGGAGAGATTATCGTTGAATTAGAGCCAATAAAGGAATATGAATCAATATATGATTGGCTCTTTTTTATACCATCGTAGTTACATATTACCACTCCAGCTCCAATATTTACATTACTTGCAATTTGCGTATTACCAACATATGATAAATGCTTTATTTTACAATCTTTTTCTATTTTGGAATCCTTTATCTCAACAAAATTTCCTATTATCGTGTTTTCTTTAATTATCGAATTATTTTTGATATGGGCATATGGACCGATTATAGCATTATCACCTATTATACTATCCTCAATTGTTGAATCAATAATTGTAACATTTTTACCTATAGTTGTTTTTCCAATAATTCGACAATGCCCATAAAGCTTTGTACCTTCTTTAATTTTTACATCTATACCTATTATTGGGTTTTCTAGATATATTTTATTATCAAGATGAAAACTATTTATTTTATTTACTAATATTGTATAAGCCTCATTTAATTCCTTTAATGTATTTACGCCCTTAATCAAGTCACCATCCTTAACCTCAAATATACCTCTTTTATATTTTTTAGGTAAGACCTTTAATATATCTGTTAAATAATATTCGTTTTTTCTTTTATTTAATTTAATTTTGTCTAAATATGAAAAAATCCGATCATTCATAATATATATACCAGTGTTTATTTCATTGTTTTTTTTATCCCTTTTTTTTAAATCTAATTGTTCAACAATTCTTAAAGGATGGTGTTTTATTCTGCCATAGCCTTGAGGATTTATAAGTCTTGCAGTTAAAACTGTTATATCGTTTTTTTTCTTTAAATGATGCTTCAAGCCTTCATTAATTATTCTATGATTAAGTAACGGTATATCTGATGGCAGAACTAATGCTATATCATTTTTTATAGGTACATATCTTAATGCATCTGCACTACCTAATGAATGAGGTTGTGTATAATAGGTTATATTTTCATAATCCATTTTAATATCAGGTGATTTCACAATACAAATTTCATCAACTATACTTCTTCTTAACTCATCAATAACATACTCAATTATTGGCTTATCTATAAGCTTATATAAAGGTTTCTTAGTAAAATCACTCATTCTTTTTCCTTTTCCTGCTGAAAGAATTATTGCTCTTATAATATCACCATTATATAATATGTATATATGTTTATTTTTTTTACTTTTAGGGTATTAATTCTTAATTTTTTTGTAAAAAATCCAAAATTTGACAAGAAACTACATATATTATATAATTAACAATATGAAATAAAAATTTAATAAAGAATTGGGTGGTTTTATGAATAAAGTTAGTTTGCGATGTCAACGTGAAAGCAGTGCAAAATTTCATTACGCTTCACAAAAAATGTTTAATGAGCTTAAGGTTCTTAAGGTAACATTATACTTATTAGCAATTGTACCAGTTGTACTTCAGCTAATTCCAAAGTTTAGTGAAAATAGTACATTAAGCTTCTTGTATACCTTAATTTCGTTCTCATTAACAGTATTAACTGAAGTATTGAGTTCTTTTATGACTAAGCATAAGAAAAATGCGATATTAGAATATCAGCTATATGAATCTGAAATAACGGGCTCTACATTCTCTAAAATTGAATATGATAGAGAATCTACAAACGCTTTAAATGAATTGGGTATTCGAAAAGGATTGCCAAAAGCAAGAAAGCATAGTACTTTCCATGTTACAAATGTACCTGAGGATATTAGTGATGATTATAGTTATTTATATCTATGTCGTAAGAATGCCGCTACTACTAATTTCTTATTAGGAAGAATATTTGTATTTTACATGTTATTTATAGTATTAATTCTAATTGGATTTGCTGGATGTATGTTCATTAAAAAGAATACATCTGAATATTTAAAGCTAATTATCGGATTCTATCCATTAGTTTTACCATTAATTAAGGATAGTTTAGCATGTAAAGAGGCTCAAAGAGGATGTGTAAAGATTTGTGCAGATATCGATAACTTCTTCGCTGATGGTGATGATTCAATCGAACGTTTAGCAAGATTCTATTACTATGTTCAAAATATTGAGTTTGAAATGATGAATGACCGTCCTACAATGTATTCGTTATTCAACAAATTATTCAAACGTGGTATTAATATACTTCAAGATGGTGTTACATACCGATTTAAGGATGCGGTTAATGAATTAAAGATTCGATCAAGTGGATTAATTCAGATGCCTAAGGGTAAATCATTGATTACTAGGGTCGATTACAGCATTGAGGATCTTGAGAAAAAGCAACAAAAGCTTAAGGAACAGCAAAGATTGAAACGACAAATGGCAAAAGCAACCTCTACATCCTCTAAGGATGAAGAACCTATGGCTACTAAAACAGCCGTTGAGGAAAAGCCTGTAAAAGCTCAAGTGCCTAAGACTACGGCTACAAAAGCTTCAGCTTCTACATCTAAGAC
>CAMELE010000067.1 GCA_945923475.1 uncultured Mollicutes bacterium | reverse complement strand
CTGATGCAGCTGCTGCAAAGAAGGCTGCTGATGATGCAAGTGCAAAAGTCGATACTAGAATTAATAGCTTAGATTATACAGGATATAAAGCCGGAGAAGCTACTGGTACTACTGTTTCCTTCGTAGGCACTATTAGTGAAACAGATGGCGTTATAAGTGCTGAAAAGCGTGATTTAGTATTCGCAAGTGCTTATAATCCTGAGACTAATAAGGCTGCCACTGTTGCTGATATCACTACTGCTGTTGCTGACCTTAACGGCGCAATGCATTATGTTGGTAAAGAAGCTGAGCTTCCAACTGATGTAAGTGGTTATAAAGCTGGTGACGTAATCATCGTTGGTATCAAAGAATATGTATTCGATGGTACTAAGTTTGATGAATTAGGCGATGAAGGTGCTATTGGTGCAGCTCTTGCCGGCTTAAAAGGCGAAAGTACCAATACTGCTGGAAAAACTGTTAAAAAGGTAACTTAGGCAAATGGTGTTGTCACTGTTGAGTATCAAGATATTTCTATTGATGGTACTCAAGTACAAGTTCCAAAAGCTGATGGCACTGAAGGAACTGAAACCTTAAATGCTCGTTTAGACGCTATTAAAGCTGGTGCTTCTTCTGAAGTAAATACATTAGCTCAAAAAGTTAACACTAACACTGCTGCTATTGAAACCTTAAATGGCGGCATTGGAGTTGATGGTTCAGTTGAAAAGAAAATTGATACTGTTGTTAAGGGCTTAAATACTCCTGATGTTGGTGTTAAGGGTTCCGGCAATGGTGTTAATGTAACTGTTAAACAGGCCGCTGGTATTGTCACTGATGTTACTGTATCTGTTGACGCTAATACTTATGACGCTTACGGCGCTGCTGATGCTGTTCTTGGTAAGAGCACTGATGCTGCCGGTGCTGCTACAGTTCATGGTGCGAATAAAGCTGCTGCTGAAGCTAAAGCTGCGGCAGATGCGGCAAGTGCTAAGGTTGATGATTCTATCCATAGCTTAAATGGTACTGTTTAGGCTACTGCAGTTTCTACAACCGATGGTTCCTTTGGCGTATTAACTAAGGTTGTTGAAGAGAATGGCATTATTAACTAGGAAAAGTCCGCTGAAATTGTTCTCCATAAGGTTGCTAAGAGTGGTAAGATTGACGATCTCGGTCAGACTGCTTATATTGTATTTGATTGCGGCTCTTCCTCAGTCAATATCTAATCTTTAATTACAAAGGGTTATTCAGATTAACTGAATAACCCTTTTTTTTATTGTATTTAGAGATTAAAATACAAGGAGGTAAAATAATGGGGAAATTGAATGCTACAATTTTACTTCGTTCTGATACTTCTACTAATTGGTTAGATGCTAATCCTATTCTGGCAATGGGTGAAGCAGGTTATGAAACTGATACTCATAAACTAAAAATTGGTAATGGAACAACTAATTGGGAGGATTTAAGTTATATTGCTAGTGAAAATGATTTAGTTGTTCAAAATAAAAGTATTGAAACAGTAGAAAAATTACCCCCAGAGGGTGATGCTTCATTCTTCTATAAAGTTAAATCAACATCATTAATCTATTTTTGGGATAATGATAAATTTGTTGCTATTAATGAAAAGCAAGAAATTCCAAACCCAGAACCTCAAATTGATAATATAATTGTTGCTGATACAAAAAATGGCTTCCCAGCTAATGGCGAAAATAATAAATTATATAAATCCTTAGATGATTAGTTAATTTATAGCTGGAACTCACAAAATAATAGTTATGAAAAAATAAAAGCAGAAACAGTATCTCAAATTAATAATATTAAATTAATTAATACTGAAACTGAATTGCCTGATGAAGGTAATCCAATTATGCTATATAAAGTTGCTGATACTGATTTGCTCTATACTTGGAACCAATAGACAAAAACATATCAGGCAATTAATTAGACTATTGAAATGCCTGAAAATGTTTAGAGCATTAAAATTGTAAATACTGTGGCCGAATTACCAAATTCTGGAAATTCGGGCACTCTATATAAAGTATTAGAAAATGAAGAAGTATATACTTGGAATGCATCCACTAATACTTATAAGTCCTTAATGGAAAAAACATCTGATACTCCAACAGTAGAAGGTAAGGAAAATATCGCAGTTGTAGATACTATTGCCGATTTACCTACTGAAAAAGTTGAAGATGTATTATATAAAGTAAAAGAAAATCAAAAGTTTTATTATTGGAATGATACCAATGCTGCTTATGAAATTCTTAATGAAACTCAATAGGCGGTTGAAGGTAAGAGTAATATTTTGGTAGTAAATAAATTTGATGAATTGCCCGAAACTGGCGAAGCCGATGTGCTGTATAAGGTTGTTGCAGATTAGGCTTTGTATAATTATAATACTTTGACTAAGGCGTATGAAAAACTTGGACAAGCCGGCGGCGGCACCATTGAAGAAGGATACAATATTACTCTTCAATCTACAATTGACCGTATATTTGCAGTGCTTGAAGGCAATACAATAGAGTTAAAATTCCGCTATTCATCTGTAGACCAAGACGGCCTTAATGATGGTCCGGGCATTGGTACTCTTATTGTTAATGACGTAAAGAAAACAACTATTGCAGTTGCCCAGAAACTACAAACATTTGATATTACTAAATATTTAACTCTTGGTGATAATGATGTTTAGCTGGTTGTTGAAAACTCTGACGGTAAACAAAAAACATTAACTTATTCAATTAGTGTTATTAATTTACAATTAACTACTAATTTTAAGTCAATGGATATTTATACCAGTGATACAAGTTTTGCATTTGTTATTATTGGTTCAGGCACTAAAACCCTACATTATTTAATGGATGGTAATGAATTATATAATGAAGAAATAACCAGTACAAATAAATTAGCTTATAGTTATAAGATTCCTATGCAAACGGCTGGTGCTCATGTATTCACTTGTTATGCCACAATGGAAACTAATAATATGTCTATTCAATCTAATACTCTTACTCTTGGTATGATGTATGTTACTGATGAAATGGTTGATACACATATTCTTTCTACATTCCAATAGACGGAATCAACTTAGGGCGAAATTATTACTATCCCTTATATGGTTTATAATCCATTCCTTGAAACTACTAATGTTAAGTTAGAAATTATAAATCCTGATAATTCAATATATTTCACAAAAGAGATTACTGTAAATCAAACTACGCAAAATTGGGTTATTCAAGATTATCCTGCTGGACAAGTTATTTTCCGTATTACAGCAAGTAGTGATTCCGGCACTAATGCTGTTAAAGAATTCCATATGACTATTCATGAGTCAACATTTGATCTATCAATAGTAAATGATAATTTAGCATTAGAATTTACTGCTAATGGACGTAGTAATACTGAAAAAAATCCTGCACAATGGAATTATAATGATATAAATGCTTCCTTTGAACGTTTTGTATGGTCCGGTGCTGATGGATGGGTAGAGAGTGATACTGGTGAAACAGTGTTAAGATTTTTACCAAAAGACAAAATGATTATACCATTCTATCCATTCGCCACTGATAAACGCTCTAACGGTTATACAATGGAATTTGAATTAAGTAGCCATAATGTAAATGACTATGACTCAGTTATTGTATCTTGCGTTAATGAAGGCCGCGGTTTTGTAATTAAGTCGCAATCTATTATTTTTAAATCAGAACAATCTAAAGAAATTGTTATGATGTTCAAAGAAGATGAGCGTGTTAGAATTACAGTTGTCGTAGAGCCGCAAACCTTAAACCGTTTCATTTATATGTATGTAAATGGTATTATTTGTGCAGTTGAGCAATATCCTGAAAATGATAATTTTAGACAATCAACTCCTCAACCTATTACTATTGGTTCTGATACTTGCGGACTTGATTTATATAAGATGCGTTTTTATAACCGTAATCTTACTATGCATGAATAGTTAAATAACTATATCTGTGATCGTCCTACTAATGGTGAAAGATTAGAGATTGAAGAACGTAATAATATTTATGATATTTCCGGCAATCTTACAATTGGTTCATTACCTAGATCTATCCCTTATTTAGTAATGCAATGTGAAGAATTACCACAGTATAAGGGAGATAAAAAGAAAAATAAATCTGTTTATTTTGTAGATAACTTACATCCTGAGCGTAATTTTTCTGCTACTGGATGCCAATTTAATGTTCAAGGTACATCTTCAGCAGTTTATCCTATTAAAAATTTCAAAGTATCATTTAAAAAAGGTATTACTTATGCTAATGGAGATACTGCTAAAGGTTTTCCAATTGAAGAAGGTGATTTACTCGCTTCAACCTTATGTTTAAAAGCTGACTATGCTTCTTCTGAACACGCAAATAATACAGTTCTTGTGGATTATTATGATACTCTTGTTCGTGATATTTTTAAAACTCCGCCTCAAAAGATAAATGATAAAGTAAGAACTGGTATCAAAGGTATTCCTATCGTTGTTTTCTGGGAAAATACAGAAACTGGTGAAGTAAAATTCCAAGGTATGTATAATATGAATAATGATAAGAGCAATGAAAATGTCTTCGGTTTTGATAGAGAGCTATATCCTCATCTTGAATCTTGGGAATTTTCTAATAATACTTCTGATAGAACGTTATTTAAAAAGAGTGAATTTGAAGAAACATATACAGATGCTGAAACAGGAAAAGTAAGTCCTGCTTGGTTAGCTGATTTTGAAGCACGTTATCCTGATTTAGACGAGCCTTATAGTGATTATACACAATTTAAACGAGTAGCTGACTGGATTGTTTCTACAGATAGACGTTAGGCTACTGGGCAGGTGTTAAGCAGTCCTATTACTTATGGCGAAACTACTTATACTAATGATACTGCAGAATATCGTCTTGATAAATTTAAATATGAAATTGATGATTATCTTATTAAAGATGATTTTATTTTCTATTATATATTTACTGAAGTATTTTTAATGATTGATAGCCGTGCAAAGAATATGTTCTTCACTACCTTCGATGGCACCCATTGGTTTTTACTCCCCTATGATTTTGATACAGCGAACGGAATCAATAATGAGGGAGCCTTAGTCTTCGATTATGATCTTGAAGATACTGACAAAGTTAATAATGAAAATGTATTCAATGGGCAAGAAAGTACACTATGGTTAAATATTCGTGATGCATTTAAATCTGAAATTTATGCGATGTATGATAAACTACGTACAAGTGGTAAATTCTCTTATGAAGTTATTAATACTAAGATGAATGAACATCAAAGTAAATGTTGGCCTGAAGCTCTCTGGAATGAAGATGCTAAATTAAAATATTTAGATGTATATTTAACTGAAGGCGAAGAATATTTTGATATGTGTCAAGGCAATAAACGTACATAGCGTGAATGGTGGTTATATAATACATTTAAATACCGTGATTCAAAATATCGTACTGGTGATGCACAAAAAATGACAGCAAGTTTCCGTGCATATTCTCCAGAAGATATCACAATAACTCCTTATCAACATCTATGGCCACGTGTTGATTTTACTGACTCTTATCCAGTTACTCAACGTAGTAAGCGTAATATAGCTAATTTATTAAAATGTCCAATTGATACAGCATCTGATACTGAAATCTTTATTCGTTCTTCTGATAGAATTTCCAGCTTTGGTGATTTAAGTAATTTTAAACCTGATACTGTCAAATTCGGCTCAGCTACTAAATTAAGAGAAGTAATCCTTGGTAGCAACGCAGAAGGATATACTAACCATAAATTAAAAAGCGTAGAACTTGGTAATAATAAATTACTAGACTATTTAAATGTTGAAAACTGTATTAATTTAGTTAAGGCAATTGATTTAAGTAATTGTGTAAATCTTGAAACAGTAAAAGCTAAAGGTTCTTCCTTAACAAGCTTATAGTTCCCGATGGGCGGACATTTAACTAATTTAGAATTACCAGGAACATTTACTAATTTAACCATCCGTAATTAGCACGGTATTTAGAATTTCTCAATGGAAAATTATGATAATCTTAATACTTTATGGATTGATGATACTCCTAATATTCCTATTGAAAATATTCTATTAAATAGCCCTAAACTTGACCGTGTACGTTTAGTTAATCTTACTTGGTCTGTCACTAATGAAGATATTTTAAAGATTATATTTAATAAATTAAAATCTTGTGGCGGCATAGATGCTAATGGTAATAACACTGAAACTGCGGTTGTCACTGGATATATTACTATTGATGCTATTAGTGATGAATTCCTTGAAGAGCTTAACGAAACATTTAAAGAATTAATTGTTATTGTTAATGGTAAAACACGTTTCTTCTTACGTTATGTAAACTGGAACAATGATTTACTTTATAAATATGCAATTTCTCAAGGAGATAATGCAATAGATCCAATAGCAACAGGATTAATAGAGGCTCCTACTCGTGAAGGTACTGATGATACTCATTATACTTATCGTGAATTAAGTAATATGTAGACTAATATTCAAGGACCGCTTACAATGGTTGCCCTTTATGATACATATTATAGAGTTCAATTTGTTAATGGCGATAATGAAGTAGTTAATACTCAATGGATTAAACAAGGCGAGGCCGCGGAAGATCCTGTATTAGCTGAAAAAATTTAGATACCTACTAAAACTTCTGACGCACAATATGATTATGTATATGCCAATTGGACAGAAGATTTTACCAATGTTCAGAATCCATTAACTATTACACCTACATTCTCCTCATTCTTACGTAGTTATCCTGTTTATTTCTATAATGGTAGTGAAAAACTTCAAGAAACAAGAATTTATTATGGTAATTATGCTAGATATGATGGAAATGAAGATGAAATTAAAAAAATAGTCGGCGGTGTACCATCTGATTATTATGAGTTTGCCTCTTGGTCTCCATCTTTAGATGAGCCTATTACATAGACTACTTATTTCTATGCGTAGTATGTATTTAATGGATATATTGAAGATACTTGGGAAACTATTGTTCAAAACGTAGCTCAAGGCAATCTTGATAATTATGGATATGGTGGTCGTAAAAGACAGCAAATTACTTATAGTTATTAGGGAGTAAGTCATACTGATGATTTAGAGTTTGAAATTATAGGTAAAAATCATGATACATTATCTAATATTGATCCATCTTATAATAATGGGGCTACAACAGCTGGATTAACATTTAAAGGTATCTTAACGGCTACTGGATTTATGAATACTGCTCCTAAGAGTAATAGCACAACTTCTGCATTAAATGTTGGTGGTTGGGAAAATTGCGAAATGCGTGAATGGTTAAATACTACACTATTAGAAGCATTCCCAAATATTCTATAGAAAAATATTAAAAATATCAATAGATTAAGCGACCCAGGATATGCGGCAGAAGATAAATCAATAGTAACAACTGCTGATAAAATTGCTATACCTTCCTATGAAGAACTTGGCTATAATAATTCTGCATTTACTACATTAGGGCAGGGTAATCCTTATCCATTATATACAGATAATAACAGCAGATCTATTGGAACAACATACTGGACACGTTCTACTTATAAAATGGTCCATATGTGGTGTATCGTAGACACTCAAGGCTATGCATATTATAGTGGCGGCGGAAACCAAATGACTATTGTATTTACGTTTAGTATTTAAGGAGGACAAATAATGTATAAAATATTACATAATAATTAGATTATTGATGTAATGGAAGATGTACGATATGTAAAATGTCTTCCTAAGTCATAGAAATTAATTGCAGTAGATAAAGCACAAGCTAATGGAATAGTATCTTCTGATGGAGATACTATCTATCATATCCTTGGAACTAAAAATACATTTAATACTGAAAAATTAAGCGTATAGATACTTGAAATAACTGAAGAAGAATATAAAGAATTAACTACTCAAATAAAAAAACAAGAAGATTTAAATAATCGTATTAATGAGTTAGAAAAACTTGTGCAAGAGTTATATAGTAAAATAAAATAAATAAAAGCGTTGGACTAATTAATTTAGTTCAACGCTTTTATTTTTTATATAATTTTAGAATAGAAACATTGAAGGGAGGACACTCTCATTGGAAGATAAACAATTAAAATCTTTGAAAATGCCCGGTCTAGAAGATCGGTATATGATTTAGCTCACAGTTAAAGAATTAGAAAATTTAATTCAAAGAATAGAGCATGAAGGCGGCATTGCTTATAAGCAAGATATTTTTAATGGAGATTACAATAGTTTGAGTAATACTCCTGATTTATCTATTTATGCTAAAAAAACTGATATACCTACTAATTTTATTACTTTAGGACAATTAGATACTCGAACTGAAGAAATTAAAAATAATCTAATTGGTACTGATAATGATACTGAAACATCTAATACAATTAAAGGAGCTGTTAAAGCTGCTCAAAATTTCAGTAATAAAGCATTATCTGATGCAAAAGAATACATTAATAAACAAACTGCAAGTGATAAATTACCAAAAGCTACTACAGAACAATTTGGTGTAGTTAAAGTAGGCTAGGGTCTTAAAATTAGTGCCACTGGTACATTAATTGCAACTGGTGAAGGTGTTGTAGCAGATGCTGTTGAATGGAACAATGTTATTAATAAGCCATAGCCTGATGAAATTGAAAATGATTAGTATTATTTAACTTTAGTTAATACTTTAGGAGCAGCCGCTCGTTCTAATAATTATAATGATTTAAATAATAAGCCTGATTTAAGTATATATGCCGAAAAAAGTGCTATTCCAGATTTATATGAATTACCAATAGCAACAACAGAAACACTTGGTGGTGTAAAAATTGATGGCAAAACAATTACAATAAAAGATGGTGTTATAAAAGCACAAGATGCCGGAGCAAAAATCACATGGCGGAAATGGACAGAATAAGTTTGAAATTGATAACTTATTTATTATAATCTTTACTCTTTTGGAAATAGATGATTGAGGAAGATATTTAATATAGGGAAATAAATATCTTTACATCTATTTTTAAAGATATTTATTTCCCTATATTTTTATTTAAGGAGGAAATA
>CAMELE010000066.1 GCA_945923475.1 uncultured Mollicutes bacterium | reverse complement strand
TATATTAATCTGGAGGTTACTTATGACTCAACTAAAGATAAAAAAAGTTTCAAAGTTAAAGAGATTCTTCTGTGATCTTTTTGATTTAATTTTAACTACAATTGTTACTTTAGTATTGTTTTCTTTAGTATTTCAACCTCTATTCTCTAATACTACTAAATACAAGACAACATATAACAACTATTATGAGGCATTAAGTCAAACTGGATTATACACATATGATAAAACAAAATATACTTGTAATATTTATGTGCCTACTTTTGATAAAGATAAAGTACCAAATGCAGAAGATTATTATAAATCTTATGAAAGCAAAGTATCATCCTACTTTATAGGCAACGAAAAAGAAGAAAGATTTTTAGAATTGAAATCTAAATCAAAAATATTTAATTATGTAGATGGAAAATACGTATTAAAAGAAGATGCCACAATAAATGATGTATCTTCTTTCTATGTATCAGCAATAAAAGTCGCTACTGATGAGATTTTCTTTGCTAATGTAGAAAATGCTAATCTAAAGAAAACTCTTAATAGTTATTATTTTGCAATTATTTCTTTATCATTAGTAACTACGTTATTAATATTATTTATTGGCGTTCCACTTCTTCTTGATGATGGTCAAACAATCGGAAAGAAAATATTTAATATTAAGGTTGCTTCTTTAAAAACCGGGTATAAAGTAAAAATTCCTACAATATTATACCGCCAAGTGATCGTTATTATTGTAGGATATATCGCTGGAACCTTTACTTTTTTACTAAGCACTTTAGCGTTTTTTGTAGTTTCTTGCGTTAATAAAGAAACAAAATCTATTGCAGATATATTGGCTAATACCATTCTATATGAGAATGTTAATCCGGAAGATGATGATGAGGTGCTACTTGTTCAACTTCAAGAGGCAGAAAAGAAAGGATAGTTATTATGGAGCAAAAGTATAAGACATATATAAAAGCGAGCACTTTTAAAAGAATATCAGCATTTTTGATGGATTGTTTGTTAATTTTTATTGGGACATGTTTATTAGCTATTGCAGTCAATTTCGTTGTTATCAATACTAAAGGATATAAAGAAGTCAATAAGCAATATAATGAAATAGCATTTAGATCTCCAATTTTTTTTAATAATGATGGAAAACCATCATTAGTGGAGGAAGATATTGATAATGCTTTATTTTTATTTTATAAAGAATACGATGAGATAAATCACTTAGAAAATAGCTATAGGAACATTAAATCAGAATCTTCTTTATTTAAATATGATGAATTATTAGATTCATATATCGAGATTGGAACAGAAGAGGAAATGAAAAAATTTTATAAAATAGAATTGAATAAAGCGTATTATCTTTTTTTATCAAGCGATGATGTTAGTGGGCTTGTAACTAAGACTAATATTTATACTTTGATTACTATTTCTATTTCTTTATTTGCTTCTACTCTGATTTTTTGGTTAATAATTCCACTTTTCTTAAAGGACGGTGCATCTTTAGGTAAGAAAATGGTCGGATTATCATATGTTTCGACTAAGTCTTTTGGAAATAAAGTTGGAAAAACAGCCATTATCTTAAATTTTACAATTTTCTTTATCATATGTGTAGTTTTCTCATTTCTTTTATTAGGAATCCCATTAGCAATTAACGGAATTTTCATATTAGTTAATAAGAATGGTTATGGAATAGGTGACTATTATACCGGAATGGTAATGATTGATAAAAATAAGTTTTATTCAAAATCACAATCTGTGAAAGAAATTTCAATACCCGCAATACCTTCTTTAGATGGAAAGGAAGATGAATATGAATTTTAATAAACCTTCTTTAAACAAAAGACTGACCACTGTATTGATCGATATCCTTTTCTTTGCGATAGTGTATTGTTTTCTTGCTTATTGTATATATGATCCAATACTTAAGAATTCTTCTAAGTACAAAGAAGCGGATATAACTATTCAAAAAGTTAGTGTGGAATCAGGGCTATATAGTAAAGTCAATAATAAAATTACTCCAGTTTCTTTTCAAACGAACTATGAATATGAAATCTTTTTTAGAGATTTTTTTGATAGATATGAATCCCCTACTTCTATAGATGAAATCTTTAGTAAATACCCTGCTTATTTTACTAATGTAGACGGAACATATATTGCAAATAAAAATGATGAGGAAATGTGCAAGTTTTATGATATTTATATTTTTCCAATGGCTAACGCACTTTTAAATTCTAATGAAGAATATCGAAACGCAAACAATTTTATTTCTAAATCCACTAATTTAGAACTATATATTTGTATTGGAACATCTTTATTGATAGGTTTCTTCATTATTCCTATGTTTTCAAAATATGGTAAGTCATTAGGGATGATAATTATGAAAACAGGATTAGTAAACTCTTCTACTGGTTATCGAGCTAAACGAATTCAAATAGCATTAAGGTATTTTATTTTGATTTTAGTTGAATGCGGGTTATCTTTGTTTTTATTTGGACTTCCTGCAATTGTTAGTTTAGGATTTTTAGTGTTTACTAAAAATAATACAGCATTGCACGACTATTTTGCTGTAACGATGGTTGTGAATCAAAAAGAATACAACATTTATGATAGTGAGGAGGATTTCCGTAATAAAACTAGTTCGATTGAAAACATTGCATAAATATTATGACTAGTCTTTATCAATCAGGAGTTGTTTTTATTTTTTGAGTTTACAATATTTTATATTGTGTTATAATAAAATCATGCTATGAATCAATCATAGAAGAGGTGTATTTTGGGGTACAATATGAATAACTTGACTTGTTTAGATCAAAAATCTTTCATTAAGAAAAATAGTACTACATGTTTTATTTCATTTTTTAACATCCCAAATAATTTAATATTGAATCGTAGAGTTGCAAAGTTTTAGCACGAAACGATTTTTTTCTTATTAAGACACTTTAATAAATTAGACAATTGAAAGGGGATGTCTATATGAAAATTGTTTTAGAAAATTTAACAAAAATTTTCACTAATAAGAAGACTAACTCTGAAGTTCATGCGGTAGAGAATATGAATGTTACTATTGAATCAGGGAAATTGGTTGGATTATTAGGCCCATCTGGATGTGGAAAATCTACGACTTTATTTATGCTATCTGGATTAGAAGCTCCTACAAGTGGGAAAATTTACTTTGGTGATGAAGATGTCACAAAACTAGAGCCACAAAGAAGAGGGATAGGTTTAGTTTTCCAAAACTATGCTTTATATCCACATATGACTGTGGCTCAAAATATCAGGTTTCCATTAGATAACATAAAGATGGGAAAAGAAGAAAAATTAGAAAGAATAAAAAAGTGTGCCGAGATTGTTCAAATCGATAATTTGCTTGATCGTAAGCCATCAGAATTATCAGGGGGACAACAACAACGTGTTGCTATTGCTCGTGCTTTAGCCAAAATGCCAAACGTTCTTCTGTTAGATGAACCTTTGTCTAATTTGGATGCAAGACTTCGTTTACAAACTCGTGAAGAAATTAAACGTATTCAAAGAGAAACAGGAATTACTACAGTATTTGTTACTCATGACCAAGAAGAAGCAATGTCAATTTGCGATACAATCGTTGTTATGAAATTAGGAGTAGTTCAACAAATCGATGAACCACAAAAAGTTTATGACAACCCGTCTAACCTATTTGTTGCTAAGTTCTTAGGAACTCCTCCAATTAATGTATTTAAAGGAGAAGTAAAAAAAGGGAAAGCATATATTGGTAAAGAATCATTCCAAAAAGTTGAGCTAGAAGATCAACCTTTATGGGTTGGCATTAGACCAGAAGGATTCATTCTTGATGAAAAAGGTCCATTATCATTAGTTGTTGATCACGTTGAAGTAATGGGAAGAGAAAAATCAATTATTGCTAAACACGAATCAAGTGAAGAAGGCAAGAATATTCGAATTATCGTAGAAGATGTACCTAATTTAAATCACGGCGATATTGTTAGAGTATCGTTAAAACCAAGCAAAGTGTTCCTATTTAATGGAGATACAGAGGAGAGATTATAATGGACGGCAAACAAAATCAATGGAAAGCTTGGATTTTTTTACTCCCTACTTTGGTTTTACTTTGCATCTTTACATTCTATCCAATCATTAACACATTGATTATGGCTTTCCAAAATGGATATACATCCAGTGGAGCAGTCAGTGGAAGAACGTTTCCATTTGGAATTCAAAACTTTATTGATGCATGGAATGTATTAGTAGATCCAGACAAACCATTATTATTATTTACAGTTGTAATTGCTTTAGTTACTGTACCTATTTCTACGATTATAGCTTTATTAATTTCGGTTGGATTAAATTCTATTCCAAAGTTTTCCAAAATTTTACAAACAATTTACTTCTTACCTTATGTTACAAACTCAATTGCAATTGGGATGGTTTTTAGTGCCATGTTCTCATTAGTTGGTGGAACAAACCCTAATCAAGCTGATTCATTGGGATTAATTAATAACTTAATCATTGCTCTAGGAGGAAATCCTCAAAACTGGGTCAACTCAGGTGCTCCTCAATGGAACGCTATGTTTGTAGTTTGTATTTATTCTATATGGAATGCATTGCCATTTAAAATTTTGATTTTATTAGGCGCTTTGCAAAGTGTTAATAAACAATATTATGATGCGGCAAAAATCGATGGCGCAAACAAATTTAAAATATTTTACAAAATTACAGTTCCAATGCTTTCTCCAATGATTATATATGTTGTTATTACTGGTTTTATCGGAGCATTTAAAGAGTATTCTTCTTTGGTAGGTGTTCTAGGCGAAACGTATATGAGAAATCCATTTGGTGTCAATACTGTTGTTGGATACATTTATCAAGTTCTTGATGGACAAAAACAATATGGCGTTGCTTCTGCAACCGCATTAATCTTATTATTCTTTATTATGATAGTTACTGCATTAAATATGTATGTAAGCAAAAAGAAAGTACATTACTAGGAGGTATAAACTATGGAAGATGAAAAATTAAATCAAGTAGTTGAGCCAAAGAAAAAATCAACTAGTAAAGTTCAAGCAAAAAGTAGCACCGCAAAGAAAACTTCAATCTCAAACAAAGCTTCTACTAGTGCAGCAAAAAAGAGTTTTGCATCTGCTAAAAAAGTAACTAGTGAAGCTTCAAATAAAAGTACTTCTATAAAGAAAACTACTACAGCTAAAAAATCTATTCCACTAAAAAATGAAGAGAAAGATTCTATGCAAAAAGTTAATGTTGAAGAAATAAAGAATGAACAAACTAACTCAACAATTGGCAATTTGGCTAATGCCTATTCAGAAGAAAAAAAGGAAGAAGTTATTCTTAGCGCTTCGTTAGAATCTAGTGAACATGAAATTACAGGTAATAATTCAGTAAATGAAGTAGAGGCAAAAGAAGATGTAGTATTTAATGCCGAAAAGCAAGAAAGAAGACAAAAGGCACTAAAAATTGTAGGACAGATTGTTATATATATCTTCTTAATTATATTTGCAGTTATTGTATTATTCCCTTTCTATTTTATGATTATTTCTTCATTAAAAACTGAGGCGGAATATAATCAATCAATACCTACATTATGGGTAACTATGAGTGCTCCACAATGGCAGAATTATATTGAATGCCTAAATTATAATGGTTATAATTTAGGAAGATATATGCTTAATACTGTAATTGTTGGTGTCGTATCTACGATTCTATCATTAGTCTTAACTATATTATCTGCATATGCATTTGCTAGATTAAAGTTTAAAGGCAGAGATGCATTATTTGGTTTGCTTCTAGGAACAATGATGATCCCTGGTGAATTATTCACTATTACTAATTATGCTACTGTCTATTCGTTTAATTGGATTAATACATATACTGTACTAATCGTTCCATTCTTAGTAAGTGTATTCTATATTTATTTATTAAGACAAAACTTTAAACAAATTCCTGATCAATTGTATTATGCTGCAAAGGTAGATGGAACTAGTGACTTTAAGTATTTATGGAAAGTTATGATTCCTCTTGCTGCGCCTTCAATTGTATCAATTACAATCCTTAAACTAATGGGTTCTTGGAACTCATACTTATGGCCACAACTTGTTTGTACTGATAAAAACATGTTGTTGATTACAAACGGATTGAGATCAGCTTTCTCTGATTCTTCATCAGGAATGACAAACTATCCACTACAAATGGCAGCTTGCTTTGTCGTCTCAATTCCATTATTCATAGTCTTTATCTGCTTTAGAAAATACATTATGAAAGGTGTTTCTAAGAGCGGAATT
Source organism: uncultured Mollicutes bacterium (assembly GCA_945923475.1). Classification (GTDB taxonomy): domain Bacteria; phylum Bacillota_I; class Bacilli_A; order Acholeplasmatales; family Anaeroplasmataceae; genus CAG-307. Next base: position 2,853 of record CAMELE010000066.1, on the reverse strand, counting down.
AAAGGATAATTTCAGATTTCAAAAAATGGGAGGTAATTATGAAAAAGAAATTATGTTGTATTAGTGCTCTAACATTTGCTTCATTAATGGTAGTAGGCACATTATCTAGCTGTGGAAGTAAAGCTAGAACTGCTGATTTTGTTGTTCCAGAAGAATTCACTTCTGATTCAATCGAAATTAACTTCTGGTCTACTCAAGGTGATGCTTTACAAGCTATTACCGATGGAGCGATAACAAGACTTCAAGCTAAATATCCAAATATTAAAGTAGTCCATACTACAAAATCAAACTATGACAGTTTACGTGATGATGTTTCTACTAACATTCCAGTTGGTGGTAACCCTGACATCGCTTACTGCTATCCTGATCACGTTGCATTATATAATGATGCTAACGTTGTTGTTCCTCTTGATGATTTAGTTAATAATAAAACCTTTGGTTACACAAAAGAAGAACAATCAGATTTCGTTGAAAGTTTCTTTAATGAAGGAAAAACATTTGGTGATGGAAAAATGTATACTATGCCATTTGTTAAATCAACAGAAGTTTTATATTACAATAAAACATTCTTTGATGCAAATAATTTAACAGTTCCTCAAACTTGGGACGAAGTATGGTCTGTAGCAGCTCAAATTAAAAAAATTGATCCTTCTTGTTATCCACTTGGATATGACTCAGAAGCAAACTGGTTCATTACTTTAGCTGCTCAATATGGTTATGATTATACTGCAATTGATAAGGATGGAAATGGCCAATTCTTGTTTGAAAATGAGGGAATGAAAGCTGTTGTAAATGACTTAAAAGCTAAATATGATCAAGGATTATTTACCACTCAAAACATTTATGGTGATTATACTTCTAACTTATTCTGTGCAGATACAGTATCAAATGCAAAAGCGAAGACATGTTATATGTGTATAGGATCTACTGGTGGTGCTACTTATCAAAGTCCAGCTGCTACATCAAAGAGACAATTTGAAGTAGGTGTTGCTGCTTATCCACAATTATCAAAAGACGGCTCTAAAGGGAATAAAGCGGTTATTCAACAAGGACCTTCACTAGTTCTATTCAAAAATGATGATCCTCAAAAGGTTTTAGCGGCTTGGTTATTCTTAAAAGAGCTATTAACTCCTGAAACTATGAACGCAGTTGCAAAAAATAATGGATACATTCCTTGTACTACTTCTGCACTAAACTCAAGCGAAATTCAAGAATGGTTAAAAACTGCTGCCGGAAATAGAAATGGTATGAAAGCATATGCTGCAAAAATAGCTATTGAACAAAAAGATAATTACTTTGTATCCCCAGCATTCTTAGGATCTTCTACTGCTCGTGATCAAGTTGGATTAATTATTACTAACGTTTTATCTGGTGTTGATACTGATAAGGCATTTACTGCCGCAATGAAAGAATGCCAAAGAGCAGTTGCATAAAAAATAATTGGAGGAAGAAATTAAAATGAGAAATATTAAAAAAACTTTATGTGTATTATCGCTAGGAGTATTATTATCTACTGCAGTTTCATGTAATAAAACTCCTAAAGGACCTACTGTTGAAGAAACAATCCAATCAGCTATTGAAAAAGTTATTTTAACTCAAAATAATACAGATGTTACAAAAAACTTTACGGTAGCGGCATTTGTCAAATATGAAGGAGTAAAATATGATATTACTTGGACTTCATCAAATTCAGCTGCTCAAGTTTTACCAAATTCTGAAACATTAAAAACAATTAATATTACAAGACCAGAAGCTGGTCAAGAAGATGCTGAAGTAACATTAACCGCAAAGATTTCCGCTGTTGAAGGAGAATCTACTTATTACGCTACAAAAGATTTTAAATTCGTAGTTCCAGCTCTTGAAGCTACTCCATCTTGTGAAAGCATAGCTGCTTTAAAAGAAGCAATTAATACTGGTGTTACTTCTTCGAGTAATGCTTATACTACCAACTTTGGCTCAAAAGAATTAACAGTAGTTGGTATTTTGACAGGTAAAGGAGTTCTTATTGCTGATGAGACAGATGTTATTTATCTTTTTGGAACTTCTTATGCTACTGCATTAAAAGTTGGAGATAACATTACTATTTCTGAATGTAGTGCATATCGTTACTATGGATGTCCTCAAATTGTCGATGCAACATATACAAAAGTTTCTTCAGGTAACGCAAATCCATGTGCTGCAAAAAAAGATGTTACTATTCAAGATGTTAGATCAGCATTAACTAGTGCTAATTTCGTCGCTAATGATGTGAACTCTTCTCTATTTACTTATATTACTGTTCAAGCAAAAGTATTGAATATTATCAATGGAACAAAAAGTTATATTGTTTTAGCGGATCCTACTGATCCAGATGATACATCAAAATGGATGATGGTTTATAACTATAATGTTGACTATGCAGAATTTGAAAAAGTAGTTGGTGCAACTGTAACTGTTAATGTTCACATTCACGATGCTTTTTCGAATTTTGACTTTGGGGGAACTATTGGTAAAGTTACAGTATTAAGAGTTAATTACTTTGATGGCCCAATTAGTGCTGAATTAACCGATGAACAAAAGGCCGCTAATGTTGCTACTGATGCTTTAAAAGGAATCGCAACTGAATATAGTAGATCAGCTGAAGTAACTTTATCTGATACAGTTACTTGGTCATTAAATGCTGAAGTAAACACTACAGTATTTGCTCTATCTGGTAATACATTAACTATCACTCCAACAAAAACTGAAGAAAAAGCAACTTTGACTGCTAGCGCAACAGTTGGGTCAGCAGTAGTTACAAAAAGTGTAGAATTAACTGCAAAAGTTCCTGATGCCGCTCCACTTGCTGCTCCAGTTACATATGATTTTTCTAAT
>CAMELE010000065.1 GCA_945923475.1 uncultured Mollicutes bacterium | reverse complement strand
ATATTTTCAAAAAATATTTAAAAATATATTGACTTCTCTTCAATCAATTTTACCACTTTTACAACAAAAATAAAACATTACCTAAGTATTAGTAAATCGTATATATCAAACTCAAATTATCTTTTACATAAGCAAATTTTCGATTCTTTTGTTATATCAAATTGATTTTTTATTTTTTGTTTTGCTAAACATAACCAAAAATCTCTATCTTTATAAATTTGGCAATACAATTCTTTTGAATACTCAATAGCAAAATCATCATACAGCTTACCAGAATAACCAATAGTTTTGTAAAAGCAAATATTAGAATTTTTACTTTTTCGAATTCTTGCTGCAAATGTATCAGAATAACAGGAATTAATATAAACTAATTTAACATCATCCTCATGTGAAAATCCATTCTTTTCATTTTGGAAAAACCTTAAAAAAACATCTGGATTAAACAAGAATGTTTTCCCATCACGTTTCAATAAACAAATTTCATTATTTTTACCATGACAACAGAAATGTATTATTTTTGGTTTATAATCATTACAAGTCTTTTTAAATATTTCATATGTCGTAGCCATCCTTACAATAGGAAAAAATGAAGATTCCTCCTTTTGAAAAATGTACTCTAAGTTTTCCACTTCCTCATTTAAATCTATAAATTCTTGATCAATAGGCAAGGCTTCAAATATAGCTATTCTATCCTTTTTATTTATACAATCAATACTTATATTCTCATAACTATAATTAATAAAGTTCATATATGATGATATCATTAAATAGTATACCGCTCTAATACGTGAATAACTATCATAATTCATATTAACACTTCTAAAATTAGATGATTTTAATAATTCTTCACCTTCTTTTTTACTTTCTTTAATATAATAAATATAAGTGTTTAATATGCTATTCTTTTCCTTATTATCTTTACTCTTGAAATAATTAAGAATATCATTAATCTCAGTATAATTAGTCTCATAATAATTTATCATCGAAAATACTTCATCTTTTATTTTAAAAAGTTCAGAATCTCTATTAAATATCTTTGTTTTCTCTATTATTGGATTCATTAATTTTATTATTTGACTATAATTTTCATAGTGAGCCAAAAATTCTATTCTTCTAGATATTAAAGACACTTCAAAACCTCCTTAAAATCTATTTAATATTCCTTCTTCAAGTTCTTTAATATTGAAAATTGAATCTAGTACATCAAATGTTTCTTTTAAATTATTTCGTGCAGAAACCCATCCTAAACCATCAGTAAACCATACAAATTTAAAATTTGGAATATTTTTTGATTCTAATGCCAATGTTTTATAACTCCTTGCTGTTTCATTTAATTTCGAACCACCAGAAGCATAAAAATTACACTCGCATGCATATGTGTAATTAGGTGTAATGATAACATAATCAAATCTTTTTTCCGTTTTTCCATCATTTGATAATGCTGATAAATCTAAACCTGTTTTTGCTTCCAAATCAGATAGATACATTTCTTTAAAGTATGTTACACCTTTAACATAACCAGACTTTTGAATAAATGATTCTACTAAATCTTCCATCAAATGACCACCACGATTTTTTCTTCCATTAGAATTCAATCCAGCCTCAACACCAGTAACATAATCAACTAAATTATTAATTAGTCTTTTGCTTAGTAGTTCAAATAATCCTGTTTCTTTCATGAAATATTTATATTGTGAAATAGGATAATTCATCTTCTTAAAATTATAATTATATGCGCCTTGAGGATCTATACAATAAATATCCATTTCTCTTTTTGCAAGTAAAATGGGGATGCATTTTAACACCTCTGGATATCTTTGAATTAATACCTCGAAGTCATTTTCAATATTTTTACTACCAACCAATGAATTTAAAATATTTAACTCAATTTTTATATTATCGCAATTTTTATATACCGTGTCAAAATCAACATAATATTGGTAATTAGCAATGCTTTCTCTAAATGTTGAAAGCCATTCATTAAAATCTTTCTTTTCTGCCATTCTTATACACCTCTAAAGCCCGCAGTTGATACAATGCTAAAAATATCTAATTCATCTTCAAGTAATTCATCTATGATACTTCCAAACATATACGCATCCACTCTATTTGTTTTTTCTTGAATTGATAATAAATTCATTAACACAAATAAGAAATCAACAGGATATTCACCAAACTCATTTAGCATAGAGTATTTATCATAATCAAATTTTTCTAATTGAGTCTCAATAAAATCTTTTATTGTAAAATAGTCATTATTATCAAGGGGTTTGCATTCTTTCCAACAAGCTTGTAACAATAATAAAAATTCATTAGTCAAACTCTTTTCTTTTCCTTGTTTCAATAGAATATCAACTACCCAATGAATGTGTTTAGGCGTTCTAATTTTCTTTTCTCCCTCTTTATATTTGATAAGAATATCAAATTGAGATAAACTTCCTTTAAAAACATAAATTGTGAAGTCAATAAAAGAGAATTCGATAATTGCTTTTCTAACTTCACTTTTCCCTCTAATTTTTATTTCTTGTATTCCCTTACTAATCTTAATTTGATTCATAGTCAAATCTCTCCTTTCGTCTTACAGTCAATGCAAGATATTCTTCCTCTTGCTCTATACCTATATATTTTCTTCCTAATTCATTTGCTGCAATACCTGTTGTACCACTACCATTAAAAGGATCAAGAATTAAATCCCCCTCATTCGTAGATGCTTCAATAATTCTTCTTAATAATCCTAATGGTTTTTGTGTAGGATGTTTTCCTTCTTTTTTCTCACTTTGAGAAGTAACTGATGAAACATAGAATTCTGGTTCTGGTTCATTGAACACCCAAACATCCTTCATTTGTTTACCATCATTTTCTTCTTTCATTAGCTCGTAATTAAAAGTATGATTTCCTTTTTTCTTTGGAGTAAGTTGCTTTCTTGCCCATATTACTGTTTCAGTAGAATGTGTAAAGCATCTACATGCTAGATTAGGGCTTGGGTTAGTTTTCTGCCATATAATATTGTTAATAATACTAAATCCTTCCATCTCAAGTGCTACACCTATTGCGTATACACTATGAAGTGTTGCAGATACCCAAATAGTACCATTGTCTTTTAAAACTTCACGACATTCTCTAATCCATTTTCGATGATAAGCTAATCTTTCTTTAATCTCTAAGGACTTGTCCCAATCACCTTTATTTACAGATACCTGTTTTCCTCCACTACAGCTAATTCCACCACTAGATAAAAAGTATGGAGGGTCTGCAAATATCATATCTATTGATTTAGGAGGAAGCTTCTTTAAAACACGAAAAGAGTCACCTTTGATTAAGGTAAACTCTTCATTTTGGTAATATAGACTTTTCTTACTCACACCTAAATCCATATTATACTCCTTCTAGTAATTAGTAATAATTACCTCTTCAACTGCACCACGACCCGATGCATTTGCATTAATCATTCTTTTTGCTTGAATTACATGAATATTAAATCCTTCATATAATTCATTGATAAATGCTGTATTATGATTAGATAACATACACTTAACTCCTCTATTAGTTAAGTCTATGAAACATTGTGCCAATCTTCTTTGATCATCTTTATTAAAATCAAATTTAGAATATGCAGTAAATGATTCTTTATCTTCCCATGTATCGTAAGGTGGATCAAAATAAACAAAATCTCCTTCACGAGCATTTCTTGTAGCTTCAACAAAGTCACCACTTAAAATAGTAACATTATCAGTTCTAAAGTATTCATGAATTTCTTCCATGTTTTCTTTGCTGTAAGTTACAACTTTTTCCTTCTTTGCTGATGGAACATTAAAGTAACCCTTAGCATTTACTCTATATAAACCATTAAAACAAGACTTATTTAAATAGATAGCTCTAGCTGCTCTTTTCCATAAAGGTTCAAGTTCAAATCTAGGATTTCTATCCCACTCTCTTACTTCATAATAATATTCTTCAGAATGATTATTCTCATGCTTGTCTAATTCATCAAGCATAAGCTTATATAATTCATCATCTTTTAAACATGTATATATAGCAAGTAATTCTTGATTAACATCATTAATTGTTGCGTGTTTTGGAGCTAAATCAAACAATAACGCTCCTCCACCAATAAATGGCTCAAAGTAATTATTAAATTGTTCGGGCATATTAGCTTTAAGTTTTTCAAGTATTTGACGCTTTCCACCTGCCCACTTAACTACTGGACTCATGCACATATTTTTCACCTGTTTTAATTGTATCATATTTTCAACCTCATTTCATTATTTATCTTAAAATTTTCGACACTATATTACCTTGTAATATCTTAATGCATCTTCTATTGCTAAAACTTTTTCTTTTGGACAAGGATATTTTATTACCTGTCCCTCTTTAGTTCTATCATTAATCATGTTAATACCGTGATTTCTTTTAACCTCAGCAATATAATTACTTGAAATCTTTAGGTTATATTTATTCATTATATATTCTTGGATCATCTTATATGTAATCTTTTGATTTTCAATATTATCTTCTTGAATAGATGGTTTTCTCCAATTATCTAGCATATCAGCTTTTATTGTTAATGGCTTAAAAGTATCATCATTTGGATTAAATGAAATACTAATCTCATCAATGTAGTTATCATTAATTGGTTCTTTTCTAACTCTTATATCGCTGATAATTCCAGATATTGCTGTTTTCTTTTCCTCATCAGTCATTTTATCATATAACTCATCAAACACTGATAAAACCTTAAATATAGTTTCTTTAGTTGTTTTTCCTGATTTGTTTGATGCAATTTTAACATTAATGCCATTTATCTTGGTTTGAAGCTCATCAATAGTATCATATATAGAATCTAATCTATCATTCTTATCTTTTATTTTCTCTTCTCTATGCTTAACATTAAGAGGCATATTATCTATTTCATATTCTAATTGTTTTTTAGCTTCATAAATCTGTTTAAGCTTAGCTTCATATTCTTTCTTTTCTGTTTCTAATAATTCTGAGTCATTTGATTCATCAATATGAGACATAATCATATCTACATATTTTGAACTCTTAAATATCCTTTTTAAAAACTCTATAATATAAGGTTCTATATCTTCTTTTTTAATTTTCAAGTTACAGTTACAAGAATGTCCTCTTTGGCTTTTATTGTATGTACATTGATAATAGAAAACCTCCTTAGTCTTTCTATTAGCACGATTAGCATACATTGGTCCTCCGCATTCAGGACATCTTAATAATCCAGATAATAAATGTACTCTTTCCTTACCTACACAAGTAGATAAATATTTCTTTCTTACTTCAGTTCTTTTATTTTGGGTTTTCTCCCATAATTCATCGGTAATAATTGCTTCATGTTCTCCATCAACTAAAATATAGTCTTTAGTTCCTACCCTTTTATATACATTTCTACTTCCCTTAACCTTCTCTCTTTTTCTTCTTCCAAAAGCGATTTTTCCTGTGTAAATTGGATTATCCAATATTGAAACAATTTGACTTCGACTCCATAATTCAATAGTACTATTAGGTCTAGGATTCTTTCTTATACCTTTCAAATTTAATTCTTTAGCAATTCTTTCAATTCCCATATCTTTTTCTGCATACATATTAAATATCATTTTAATAACTTCAGATTCTTCTTTATCTATTTCTATTTTACCATTTTGCAGCAAATATCCGTATGGAGCAAAACCTCCATTCCAGCCTCCTTGTCTTGCTTTTTCACGTCTTCCATTCATTGTTTGTTCAATAATATTTTCTCTTTCCATTTCCGCCATTGTTGAAAGAATAGATATTAATATCTTACCTGTTGATTGGCTTGAGTCTAAACCTTCATTTACTGATAATAAATTCACATCATAATCTTGAATAAACTCTAAAGAATTCAATATATCTGCAGCATTTCTACCAAATCTAGATAGCTTGTATACTAATATATAGTCAACTTTTAATCCTTTTTCTATATCAAATAGCATTTTCTTAAAAGCAGGTCGACCTTCAATAGTTTTACCAGATTTTCCTGCATCTTCATATACATTTAGAATTGTTAAGCCTTCACGTTCTGCAAACTTATTAAGCATATTCTTTTGTCCATCAAGCGAGTATCCATCAACTTGCATTTCAGTTGAAACACGAACATATATAACACACTTCATTCCTTCTCTATACATAAGGTCAACCTCCTTTCATTAATCTTCTAATAATGCTGATTTATACTTCTCAATCATTTGAGCTAAAAATTTAGCATAATCATCTGCTTTTGATTCATATTCATTTTCTTCAAAGATTGAAAAATCTTGTTCTACTATGTCTTCATTCACATACTCCTTTCTTTCTCATCAATTTTTCTTTAATAATAAGTTTATAGCCTTTTACTTATCACTAGTTATTTTTCCGTTATTAATATAAGCTTTTATTAATGTTTGAAGCATAGGATCTGGATTTTGATACTTAATGCCAAATTCACACAATAATATTACTTCAGTAAAAGCTTCTGCGTCGATTTCAATTTCTTGTAATACATTTAAATTAGGATTAGTTTCATTAATGTAGTTTTCTAATTCTTTCCTCCATCTTTTAGCCTTTGTAGTATTACAATTAGAAACATAAAGCAATTGATACCAATGCTCAAGCTCATGAACTGCTGCAGCAACAAGAGTAACCTTATCATCCTTATACTTAGGATTTAATTTAATACATTGTAATTGAATATCTAAGACTGATATATTTCCAGGTATCTCTTCAAAAACTACCGGAATAGGTTCTATTCCTAGATATTCATTACTGATATCAATAATTACATGTTGGATAACATTTAATATTTCTTCCTCTTTCCATTTTTCTTCGCCAAACCATTTAATAAATTCTTCTTTTATTTCATCATCATTCATTCTCATAAAACGCCTCCAAAATCGACTTATTATGTCGGTTACATTATTATAATACGACTTATTATGCCGATTGTCAATGATTATTTCGACTTTTTATTACGATTTTCTTTTAATTCTAATTAAGATGTAATATAATGTATCTAGGTGATATTGTGAGTAGAAAACAAAACGAAGATCCAGCAATGATAACTTCATGTGCTGAAATGATAGATAAATTCATAATTGATAATAATTACACTAACAAACAATTTGGTGATGTTATTGGCGTAGATGAAGCTACAGTAAGAAAATATAGAAAAGGCGAAACATTACCTTCTCATGCTGCAGCTAAAAAAATTACCCTTTTAATGAAAATTAGATATCATGAACTAATGGGATATAAAGATCCTAAGGAGGAGCAATAAAAAGCTTCTCCTTTTTTTGGCTTCCACTGATGAATGGATTATTTTATTTTAAAATTGTCAATTAGTTCTAAAACATCATCTCCATCATAAATAAGTTCTTTTGAATGACTATAGAATGCTTTTCTAAGCTCTTCTAACTCATTTTCATTAATAACTTCATCAATATGTAATTCTTTTAAATATTGATTTAGCCTTTTAAGTCTAGGCTTTGAAAAATTTGAATTCCTTGCAAGTAACGCATATATACAAACTGTAAATCTTCTATCGTCATGCTTACAAATAATCCATAAGAATATTAATAGACTTGATACATATGGTAATGCATATTTCTCATAAGATGACCAAGTTGGAACTTTTATAGAATCAGTTTTAATTAATTGTTTTTTATTAACATTATTCAAAAATAATAACCAATCCTTATCAGTCGTTACATTATTCTGATGTCTTACGCTGTAATTATTGTCTTCTTTAATATCCAAAATCCTATATAGATGTCCTAAAGCGAAAGTTTCAATATCTTTTGCTTGTAAAAAAACATTAACCATATCCTGAGCCATTCCTTGTCTAAATCTCATTTCAAATCTTACCCAATATAACTTATCACACAAAATATTTCTATCTTCACGCTCTTTTTTCTTATCGTAAATAACCAATTGAGTACTTGAATTCTTAGAACCTAATTGAATAGTCATTAGTCCATCTTCAATATCTCCATAAGGATAAAATGAGCCTCTAAATACCGAAGTATAATGCTTATTTTTAAGTTTTTTATATAGCCAAGGTAAATTAACAACACCATTATTAAAATCATCTACAGCAATATCTATGCGCTTAAAACTTGCATTTAATGAGATTAGGAATAATATTAAATCTTTCCATGATAAATCAGGATTAAGTTCTTCAAACTTTCTACATCCTTCGCCTTTCATTTCTATCTGACACGTTTTTTGATAATCTCTATTCATAGGTCCATCAAGTCTGAGCTTAATATCAGAAGATAGCGTAAATTCATAATTAAAATGATTATGAGCATATTTATCTTTTTTAACCTCATCAGATTGTATATGCATAAAACTTGCTACCATAGTTACTATTTCATTAACTTTAAACATTTTGGAATCATTATCGTTTAATACCATTGGAAACGTTGCGGATAAATAGTCAATTTTTACTTCATACTTGTTCATTAGAATAACCTCCTTTCAAAATGTTATATCCAACCTTATTTTCAGTTTAGTGCGCGAACAACGGGCTATTAGTATAGCCCGTATGTTACCGCGCTGTGACTAAACTTTGATAATTAAGTTGATGGATATTTTGTCTTTTTAAGACTTATGTTATGGCGCCTGTTATAGCTCATGATGCTATAACAAGTCTTACTGATTCTACGACGTCTCATAGTTGATCAGCCATTATATAAATAGCTTTCATTATCTCCGTAATTTTTCTATGGTTTGTAGGGGTATAATTTTCATCTAATCTCAATAAATACTGAAAAAAGTAAAAATAATCAAATAATATCAGAATTTTTGTTTAAAATTTGTTTTACCCATTACCTCCGAGGAAAATCGAACCGCTCAGAAACCTTTTTTACCTTTCACTTATATAGGTCACAAAAATGTACCTTTTCGGCATTATAAGAAAATATCCTTCATAAGATATGTATTTTAAAGATAAGTTTTAAAACCAAATTTAATTTTTTTATGAAATTAATAAAAAAGACCAGAATTTCTTCTAATCTTTAATATAATATATTCAATTTACTAGACTTCTATCGTGCGACATATAAATGGCACTCTCAACGGGTTTGACAACACCATTGTGAAATAACATATTTTTCATAACGAAACAAAAAAACAAATTTTTATTAATCAATCGAGTAGAGTAGAAAAATAAATATTTTTCATATTTATTCTTCATCCCCTCTCACACCACCACATCGTGCCGTTCGGCAATGGGCGGTTCAATTCATAAGTTTAAATTCAAGCTAAATAATAATCTA